>NZ_JBYCKP010000560.1:0-4690 GCF_057473445.1 Acidithiobacillus sp. TH-A36
CCTTTTTCATTTTCCCATAGGGCCTTCAGTGGGTTTTTCGCCTCCAGAATCGCGGCAGCTTTGCCGGTACTGGAAGGTTCCAGAAAGCCCACGGGAACATAGCGTATGCTGAGTTGATCGGGTTTGATCAGGGATTGCAGTTCCTGGATGAGAAGGTGGCAATAGGGGCAGTTCGGATCAAATATCAGATAAATGATGTGTGGCCCCGAACCTTGGACGAACCAGCGGGTATGATCGAGTCGCTGCCAGATCTGTGCAGGGCTGGCAGTTGTGCGCTTTGGGGCAAAACTGGCCGCGATCTGGCCCAGCGTCGAGGCTTGGCCAGGTGGACTGAAGCCGCTTGTCATGAGGGTCATGGAAAACGCTAAGCCCATAGAATAAAGCCAACTTTTTTTGCTCATTAAGACAGAAGAGAACATGCATGCGCTCCTTGATTTTTGCTATCTCCTTGTATTAAAGCAATACTCAGGCCAGTTTTAAGCATTTTTCGGAAATCAGGAAAAAATTGCTTTTCAGACCTTGCCTGTCCCGGCAATTCCACCTATATTCCCAAATACGGACTATGGAGCATCGATTTTACTAATGGCTAATATTCGAATTGATTCGGGAGAAGACTGTCTGGTTATTTGGGGCTTGGCGCCCCAAGCTGCTGGCAGTTTTGATTCGCTGTCGGCCCGCGTGTGCCATAGTCCGGGTAATACTGATCGAGCCGAACCAATGTTCGGCTTTTTTGTTGGGTTCAGGGGGTAGCCTCGAAGTTTCTCTTTCAACTTTATGAGAAATGGCAATGTCTCTGCATAATCAGCCCTTGGGCAGATTACGCAGCGGCGATTCCCAGGTGATTCTGGAGATAAGAATGAAGAAGAAGCATCGCTGGCAGATTGCTTTAGCGGTATGTTTGTGTACAGGAGGTGTTGCTGTGGCTCAGGCCGCGCCACATCATGTTAAGACGGCAGCTCATCGAGTGGATGCGCATCGGTATCATCGGGAGACCTCTCCCAGGCATCCCTATTCGAGACATTATCATGCCGTCAAATCGGTCCGAAAAGTTTCGCATAGGCATAAGGCTTTACCAGTCGAAGCAGCCGATTATACGGCTTTGACGCCAACGGCCCTGCAATTGATGCATCTTTCCCCGGTGGAATTTGCGGGAGTAGGTGCAGCACCTCAGCCGGTAACCAATTACCAATTTCCTGTTCATTCGTTCCCGGATACATCCGCCAGTTCTGTCACCAGCCCCGACTTTGTTGATCGATCCCTGGTGCTGGTGAAAACCGGTCTTGCAGCCAGCACGATGAATACAGATTCTCCGGCCAAGCCGGCGGCAGCCCCGGTGGATGCAGTGGTTGCCACCTCTGCGCCGGATCAGTCGCATCTGCGCATTGCCCTGGAAATGTTTGCCAGTCAGGCCTACCACTGGGCCCGCCATCCGCTGCAGGCTTTGGAGTCCAGCGGCGATGCCGTCAGCGGACCTCAGGCTGCTGCTGAATTGGCAGACGCTATTGCCCAACAACAGGCAGATCCAAACAATACCGGGAGTAATGCCGCTGCGTCCTCGGGTGATTCCTGGCTTTCGCCCCGGGCCATGGTGGTTTCGGCCTTGAAGTTTATTGGTGCCCCCTATCGCTGGGGCGGGATGAGTCCGGCTTCAGGTTTTGATTGCAGTGGCTTCGTGAAATACATACTGGCCAAATTTGACATTCAGGTGCCGCGCACTTCTTATGCCCAGGCTGCGGAGTTGCACAAGGTGTCCCGGGAAAATCTCAAACCCGGCGATCTGGTGTTTTTTGATACCATGCATCGGGCTTATTCTCACGTAGGTATATACATCGGTCACCAGCGTTTCGTCAGCGCCCAGACACCCAGCACTGGTGTCCAGGTTGGCAGCCTGAATGATCCTTATTGGGCAGCGCATTATGACGGCGCACGCAGCTTGCCGGTAGCCAACTCTTATTAAGGTTGCTGTACTGATCAGAGCGTTGCTCATAAAAAACCCGCAGACTTGAAGCTGCGGGTTGTGCTTTGTTGATGCTTAACTTTACGGTTCATCGAAAAGGCGACCGCGATCCGGGAAGCTTTTTGCTCCAACGTCCCTTGCCTGTTGTTCCAAGGCTTATCCTGCTGTCAGGAGAGAACTCGCCCTATGGGCTCAGACAGCTCTCCTGACAGTCGCAGGATTTCACCAGGAACAACAACGGCGCGGGCCAAAGTCGCGGCAAAGCTTCCCGGCCCACGGCCGCCTTTCTTATCATTCAGAGTTTGCCGTAGGAGTGCAGCCCACCCAGGAACAAGTCGACGCCGATGAAACAGAAGGTAACGACGATCAGGCTGATAAATGCCCACCAGGCCATGGGGCGTCCTTCCCAGTTGCGCTGACTGCGGGCGTGCAGAAAGCCGGCATAATTCAGCCAGACAATCAGAGCCCAGGTTTCCTTGGGGTCCCAGGACCAGAATCCCCCCCAGGCCTTGGCAGCCCAGACTGCACCGAGAATGGTGCCGACCGTAAAAAACAAAAATCCGAAGGCGATGGTTCCGGAAAAGGTCTTGTCCAGTAATTCCAGGCTGGGCAGGCGATCGCGCAGGAAGTTGCCGCTGCTGATGGCACGTTCTTTCAGCAAATAGGCCAAACCGGCCATGGCTGAAATATAAAAATTGGCGTAGGCAATGAACATGGAAGGTACATGGATTTTCATCCAGAAGCTCTGCAATGCCGGAATCAGTGGTTGAATACGGTTCAAATGGTAAGCAGCACCCACCCAGATCAGAAAAATATCAGCGAACAGCACCAAAGGCAGAACAAAAGCCCCCAATCCCCGGTTTTCTGTGCGATTTTCGTGAAACAAGTAAAACAGGATGGTGGTCGCACAAAATAACACCATCACATCATAAATATTGCTGACCGGAATATGTCCCCAGGATGGGTGGCCGATATAGGTTTCTCGCCAGCGAATGGCCAGACCGGCAAAGCCCAGAACAACGGCAACCCAGGCCAGACTATGCCCCCAGTTACCGGCATTCTGGTTACCGGCAAACAGATACAAATAGTAGCCGGCGGCACTGAGCAAAATTGCGCCACTCATCCAGTAAAACATCGCATTGCTGTGAAAAAAGTAGCGTATTGCGAGGCTGTCGTGCGTCGTGAAACCCCATTGATAAAGCCCTACCCCGGTGCCGGCAATAGCCATGACGACCAGAAACAACACCCGGAAAGCAGGCCATTTCAGACCAAACCACATAAGGCCGACATACCACATACCGAGGATGATGAATTGCCACATCCAGAATTCAGCACGAAATATGGCCCAGGTGGCAACGGCGCCGACGCTCAGAAAAAAGGCCCAGGCAGTACGCTGGGATTTGGAGTTTTCTATGGATGTGGGCTCTTTGAGTGAAAAATAGGGTGATTGGAGTTGCGCTGACATCTTGTTGGCTCCTGTTTCGCGGTAGTGTTTGGCATCTGTTTACAATTTTATAAGGGCTTTAAGCAATAATTAAGCCCGAACAGTCCGGGCTTTTCATCTATCCACAAAGGTCAAAATGCTCGCTTTCAGAATACGCTAACTTACACATAATTTTAGACTTTTGGGCCTAATCGAACAATCGGGACAATACCTCTGGTTCCGAAAGGGCCAGCGTGTTCACCCAGGCTCAGGCTGGCGGCGGTGTACTTTGATCCAGTCTGGCCAGTAAGCGAAAACCGCCGATGACACCCAGAATGCGTTCTCGCAGGTTATTTTCAGGATCCGTGGAGGAAACTGGCCAGAATTTGCATTGGGTATGGGTTGCCCGTTCCAGCTCAGGGATCCCATCACAGTCCAGCGCAATTAAAAGATCGGGCCATAAGTATTCTGCCGAATTGGCTTTGGCGATCAGCCACTCACCGCCAAGTTCAGTGGCTAATTGGGCAGCATATTGGGCCATTTCAGGTTTGCTCGGATGCCAAAAGAGTATGTGTGCACGACGTTTATACATGAATGCCCTATTTATGACGGAATTGTGTAAAAATAGCAGGACAGAGCGCGCAGCGGGAGTAGGCATGAAATTCAGGCGTTATCAGTGACAGACTGGTCAGAAAATCTGGGACAAAATGGGGCCTTGGCACAACGCTTGCCGCAGTTTCGGGCGCGTGCCCAGCAGCAGGCCATGGCCGCGCAGGTTGCCCAAACCTTGCAGCAGGGTGGGGTGGCATTGATTGAAGCAGGTACGGGTACAGGTAAAACGTTTGCCTACTTGTTGCCCGCCATGCTTTCCGGACGCAAGGTGCTGGTTTCCACCGGGAGCAAGGCACTGCAAGACCAGATTCTCGAAAAAGACATTCCCTTGCTCATGGATGTGGTGGGTAAGCCGATGCGCGTCAGCCGTCTCAAGGGGCGGTCCAATTATCTTTGTCTGCACCGTCTCCAGCGTTTCAGCAGCGAGGGTGTCGCGCCATTGCTGGCGGCTCCTCTCGCCAAAATTGTGAATTGGGCGGGGCGCACCCGGGAGGGAGATGTTGCGGAAGTCAGCGGGGTCCCGGAAGACTCGGCGGTGTGGCCGCTGGTAACTTCAACCCGGGATAATTGTCTGGGTAGTGAATGTCCTGATTACCAGCGTTGTCATGTCGTGGAAGCGCGGCGCAAGGCCCAGGAAGCCGATCTGCTGGTGGTGAACCACCACCTGCTTTTTTCCGATCTGGCACTCAAGGCCAATG
>NZ_JBYCKP010000561.1:0-1315 GCF_057473445.1 Acidithiobacillus sp. TH-A36
CCATGTCGCGTCCAACCCCACAGTGCAGGCGACTGCAATGAGCCAGTTACTGGAAAGACTCTCCCGGGAATTGGCGCATCATTTGGGTTGAACATCCACAAAAACGGGCATACTTCCACCCGGCATGCGTATTTAAATCCCCTGAAGCTCATTGAAGCACTGCTTCAACAGGAAAAAAACTGGCTGAATGCCATACCCAGACTGCGAGCCATCATTTTACTGGCCCTGACTCAGGGCCTCGCCAGTCTCAATCTGGCCGCTCTGGGTACAGTGGCGCCGGCATTGGAAAGCAGCATGCATATTGGCAACATTGGTTATGGCCTGCTGTCTACCGCCTCCATACTCACCGGCGCTGCAGCAGCTCTGCCCGTGGGTATCCTCGGTGACCGCCAACGCCGTGTTCCATTGCTCATAAAACTGAGCATCTTATGGGCAATAGCCATGCTCCTGAGTGGGATCAGTCCCGGCTATTACTGGTTCCTGCTGACGCAAATGCTGGCTGGAGCAGCCGGAGTTTCCGTTGGTCCAGTCATTGCTTCTCTTTCGGGCGATTTATTTCCACCCTCATGGCGTGGACGAGCCTTCGGATTGATTGTCGGTGGAGAATTATTGGGAGCAGGTATCGGCATGATTCTGGCTGGCACCGTCAACACACTCAGCAACTGGCGCACGGTTTTTTTTGTACTGGCCATTATGGCGATTCTGCTTGCCTATTTATTATGGAAAGGCATGCGCGAACCCCAACGCAACAACATGGAGAAACTCGCTTTAGAACTGACCCAAAAAAATCCCACCAGGCAGACCCACGCCCAAGTAACAACCAACAGGCGCTATTTGCTCGAAGATATTCGCAAAAAATCTATTCAACCGGTCAGCAAAAGGATATTGCAGGAAGACCCCACCCAATGGCACTGGTTTCGGGCCGCAAAAACCATTCTCAGTATTCCCAGCAATGTGGTACTGATTTCCGCATCCTCCGCCGGGTATTTTTATTTTACCGGACTGCTGGCTTTCGGCATTCTTTATCTGACTCAACGCTTCCATATTAATACGATGGCGGCCAGCAGCCTTTTTGTCGGTGCGGGTTTAGGCGGCATTGGCGGGGTTATCGCCAGCGGTTGGATAGCCGACTGGTTATTACGCAAAGGACTGATTACGGCAAGAGTATGGGTTACTGGAATAGCCTTCCTGCTCACCATTCCGTTTTTTCTGCTGGCCCTGAATACCAACAATCAGGTTCTCGAATTTATCTGGCTGTTTTGGGGGTCTGCCGCATTGGGAGCCACCAACCCCACGCTGGATGCCGCGCGCCTGG
>NZ_JBYCKP010000562.1:0-2592 GCF_057473445.1 Acidithiobacillus sp. TH-A36
AATAGGAAGGCAAGCCTTCCAGATCCAGACCACCTTCCAGAAAGAATAAATCCCAGTCAGACAAAGCAATGCTTTCCCAGTCAATAACCCCTCCGCGTAACTGAATTTCTACATCAGGAAATTGCTGCTGAAAAGCGACCAGGCGTTCCGGTAAAAAATAGTTGGCTACGGTATTGGTCGCGGCAATGCGCAAAATGCCACTTTGCAGGCGTTGACGACGTAAAATTATATCCTCGAATTCATCAATGACTTCACGCATACGTTGGGCGGTAGTCAGGAGCGCCTCACCGGCGGGGGTCAGTTGAATGCCGCGACCATGACGCATCGTCAAAGGTTCTCCGACCATCTGGTTCAATTTCTGCAGTCTTTCCGTGACGGCCGGCTGGCTGCGATGGAGTACTCGCGCTGCTGCACTGATCCCGCCACTTTTGGCCACGGTCAGAAAGGTTAATAAAAGTTCTGTGTCCATATATCGCTATGTCCGATAGATTATATCTATATTACCAATTTGACCTATGTATTGATGCCCCGCATGATCGGCGCGTTTACTTCATCAGCATAGAAGCGGTTTCCCATTCATGGCTTTTTCACATCATGCTCCGGCAGTTTCCCCACTCAGCACCAGCATGGTATTGCTGCTGAACCTGGTGATCGGGCTTGGACATTTTCTGGTGTTGTTCAACACTGGTGCCTATCTGCCCATGATACCCCATGTTGCCGGCAGTTTGGGCGTCAACCCGGATTTTGCGGATTGGACCCAGGCAGATTTTTTTCTGGCCATGGCTCTGGCCTTTCCGACTTCTCCCTGGTTTTTGCAGCGTTGGGGGGAAATACGGGTTGTGGCAGGTGCCTTTATGGCGTTCGCCCTGGCTTCGGCCATCTGCGCGCAAACCAGCCATTATGATGCTTTTCTCAGTGCCCGTATTGTTCAGGGATTTTCGGGGGGATTGACCATCCCGGTCTCCTTGCAGATTATCCTGCGCCATTATCAGGCACATCGCCGTAATATTGGCCTGGGGCTTTGGGGAGTTGCTGCCCTCACCCCGTTTACCCTGGGGCCGGTTATTGGTGGCTGGATCACCGACAGTATCGGTTGGCGCTGGCTGTTTTATATAAACATACCGATTGCCATCAGCGTGGCTGTCATTACTGCGATTCTGCTGTTCGGTAGAGAAATAGAACACTGCCATCCCCCCCTGGACTGGCCGGGACTGCTTTTTCTGCTGATTGCCCTGGTCGCCCTGGAGTCTGCACTTGATGCCGGAGAAATCATCAGTTGGTGGCGCTCCCAGACTATTATTCTACTCGGCAGCATCAGCCTGATCACTCTGATTTTTTTCGGGATTTGGGAATGGTATGGCAGGCACCCCTTACTTGAGCTCACGCTCCTGAAACGACGTAACTTCATGATCGGAAGTATGGTCCTGTTTTTCACCGCCCTGTTTTTTCAAGGCAGTATCGCCATTTATATTGTGGGATTTCAATTGGTCATGGGCTACAGCGCGTGGCTGGTCGGCCTGTTGATATTACCCATGGCGATTTTCTCGAAAATCAGTTTTATCTTGACCCAGCGCCTGCTCAATCATCTGGATGCACGTATCCTGGCTATTTTCTCCTTATTGGGATTTGCGGCCGCCAGTTTTTGGGTTTCCTCCTACAATCATCCGGCCTCTTTCAGCGAATTACTGTGGCCACAAGCTTTTGTAGGAATATTTCTGGGAAGTTTATTTCCATCCATCATCGCCATTGCCTTGTCCGGATTATCCGGCCCTGCCGAAATGCGTGGTACCGCCTTTTTGAATGTATTGCGGCTCTGTGGACAGGCTATGGGCATCCCCCTTATTGCCACACTTTTCGACCGGAGAATGATTCTGCATGCGCATTTTCTTGCCGAAGGTAATCGTCCGACGATTTATACACTCAATCCCTCGGTGAGCAATATCCGCACTGCCCACTACATTGCGCATCAGGCAGCCATGCTCGCCTTCAACGAAATATTTTATATAGCTGCATGGGGATTCCTGCTCGGCGCGGGTCTCATGCTGTTCAGCAAACCTGTGGTTTACGCAGAACCGGATATTCGGGTACGCCGCGCCATAGAAGAACTGGTGGATCTCTGATGAAAAAATCCATTCTTCTGCTGCTATTGTTGCTGCTTGCGGCCTGTGCGCGTCTGCCGGAGCATCTTCCCGGTGCGCATCTCGCCCATAGCCCTCAAATTCAACGGACCCTGGCACGTGCCGATCATCACTATGGGATCACGGCGGGTCCATGGCCTGCACAGCAGTGGTGGGAAACGGCGCACATACCTGCTCTTGACCATCTGATTCAGGTAGCCCTTCGCAAAAACCCATCGCTGCAGCTTGCCAGTACCCGTATTCTGGCCGCCAAAGCCATGACTGCAGAGCAACAGGCCGCCCTCCTCCCACAAGTTTCGGCGGGAGCGGCCCTCACCCAGGAGCATTTTTCGCAGAATGGTTTGCACCTTCAGGCCAACGGCAAAAGCTTTACCTATACCGAAATTAACCCGCTGGAACTCCGTTATCATCTGGACTTGTGGGGGCGCGACAGTGATCAGGTTCGTGCAGCTTT
>NZ_JBYCKP010000563.1:0-2782 GCF_057473445.1 Acidithiobacillus sp. TH-A36
TCAGTACCAAAGCCATTCTATCGGCCTGCCAGCAAGAGGCCTTGCCCGCCATGCCGGTTTTACGCGGGGCGCAGTTGCTGCAGGGGAAAAGCCTGGAATCTTCCCGATCCTTTTGGGAACAGAAATTCCCTGGAAAAACGGCTTTTCTGCATGGACAAATGACGGATAGTGAAAAGGCCGCCGCCCTGGAAGGGTTTCGTTCAGGCCAAACGCCCCTGCTGATTGCAAGCAATATTGTCGAGGTCGGTATCGACGTGCCTGGCGCGGAAACTGTGGTGGTGGCCGATGCTGACCGCATGGGGGTCGCCAGTCTCGTGCAAATTCGTGGGCGCGTAGGCCGCCACGGAGAACCGGGTTACTGTTTCTTTTTAGGTTCCGCACGAGACCAAGACGCCATGCAACGGCTCGAAAAAATTGCCCGCGAAGAGAATGATGAGCATCTGGCTATTCAGGATTTTCTCGAGCGCGGTTTCGGAAGTGCTGGCCAGGCACAATCCGGAAATGCTGCGCGCCTGTTCCGCCTGCCCAGAGACGCCCGTTTGTTTTTGAAAGTTGCGCAAATCCGAGCATCCATATCGCTGCAGCATTAATACGGGCGGTCGTTACTGCAGTTCTTCGATCAAGGCTTTGAACATGCGGTCGAAAATAATGCCTTTACGCAACATGTACCACTGCCAGACGCCCGCAGCAGCCAAAATAAGAATACCGACACCATGTGCGAAACACGCCACGATGCCAAACAGAAAAAGCCACATTCTCCAATGGCCAAATGGATCATAAACATCGCTCAATGGCGCCACTTCCGTAACACCAGCGGGATTGTACGCCTGTATGGCAACCAACCTTCCTTCGCTCCCGGATTTTCCTGCAAATATCATGGCAACTCGTGAGCCTGCGCGAATATTATTCAGATGTTTCCGCAGTAATACCGACCTTTCCTTTCCATCATCATTTCGCACAAATATATGCGTTCGATCTATCTGACGGATGGCTCCGCTCGCATGTGTCACAATTTTCGGTTTGCTTTCCATGGAGATGACTTCTCCATTTTCCGCAGACAGAAAATATTCCTGTTTACCCGCTTTAAACGTACCTTTGCGCATTTTGTTAATTGCTTCCTGTGCCGTTCAAGCCATTCGATATCTGCAGTGCCCGCTCAATCTGCTCGATAATTTTGTCCATATCCTTGCGGATATCTTTCGCCGTATAGTGCAAAATTCGCCAGCCATTAAGAACCAACAAATTACGCCGTTCTCTATCCCGCTGATGATCCCGCAAAAACTTGCCGTGATACTGCCAGCCGTCTGCTTCAATACCCAGACGATGCGATGGAAAAGCAATATCAATGAGAAACTTGCGATTTACCAGTGGTTTGTATTCCCGGCGGGCGTTCGGCCATCGTCTGGAAATGACCGGCCACAGGATGGCCTCGATTGGGGAACATTCTACTGAACACGGTTTTTTTGATGCACGCGCACGGCGCTGAGGCTGTGTAGATTGTGCATTGATAGCGCGTTGACATGCGGCGGGTAACTGCTGAGGACTGCGGACTCTGAGCATGCGTATCCTTTTCCAATCTGAATGGATTTTCATATTGGCATGCGCTTTGACACATCAGGTGAAGAATAACCGCCTTTTTTCGTGTTTTTTTAGAATTATTGTTAAACAACCACCGGACAGCCGCCGTGTTAATGCCTACTTCGGCCGATGCCCCATGAGCGCCTTGGCAAGAATGGTTCTGTCAATTAGGGGCGATGGCGAATACGTCCGGGAAGTAGCAACAGGTGACGAAACAGAGTGCTTTGCCGTATGGGATGTAGGAAAAATGTAATAGAACGCGAAAACACCAAAAGCAATAGCACCGATCCATGCAAGAATGACGGGCAACATGCATAAGAAGAAACCACCTTTAGGCGTGTCCGAAACATCATCCATAACTCACCTCCAATAGGAAATTAACAGTTTTTGGAATAGCTTCAACTAACTGTATCATTATAACATGGCCTACCCAGTCAGTTGCTGACAGGCATTACGGAAACGCCATCCATCACACACCTTAATTTTTAATCAGCGTGTCGGGTTGTCCCACGGTAACCTACGGAATTGAGGTGCCGATTGAGATGCGCAAGCATGGTAGCGCAAATGCTTTTTGCCGTTAATGAATCCGGATATCCAGAAATCAATGTGATAGCCTCAGGATCCTCTGATTGGACAATGCGTTTCAGTGTATCTGCATCTGCAAGTACGGCATTCGCACGTTCTTTAAGTTGCGGAAATCCCCAAGTATCGCCATGATTCTGGTTCATGTCAGAAATGATGGCTGCTGTTAATCGGCGCGCCCCAATCACCCAGAAGGGATCTTCGAAGTCATCATTTGGAATGAGTTGTCGTGCCAATATCTCCGCATGTTGATGTGTAGATAAATTGATGTTTTGCATAAAAACTCCTGTTCGATGTGCATACGTCATTGGGCAGTCAGGACCGGATAAATCAGCAGTCCACGAAAGCCTGTACAGATTCACACACAACAAAGTAGCTTGGGTTTGAAATAACCGCTTGTTTTCTCGTTTTTTCCAAGTAAGTGATGTGGTCTACGACTTTGTACCATAACGCAAACCCAACTACAGACCATTTCACTTACAGCCTCAGACGCACGATGTAGCCAGTCCCTCGCTTCACTGCTACACCATAAACTTTGACAGGCTCTGCTTTCTTTGCAGGAAGTCTTCGTGGAAATCGGTCCACGATTGCATCAGTTCAAAGTCGAATTCACCGGTTGTTG
>NZ_JBYCKP010000564.1:0-1775 GCF_057473445.1 Acidithiobacillus sp. TH-A36
TGGTGGCGGCGCTCGCTGGCTGCGCTTCCGTACCCACCCAGTATCTGACCCTATCCTCCCCATCTCCTGTTGCGGCCAGACAATCCTTGCAGGGCCAAGGACTGCCCATAGTCGTTGCGCATGTGCAGATGCCCGCAGATATTGACCGTCTTTACCTCACCACGCTCCAGGGTAAACATCGCCTGGACGTTGCCGGACATGTCCGCTGGGCGGCACCTCTGGGCGGCATGGCACAAAAAGTCCTGGCCCAGGATCTGGCGAGCAAATTACCGGATAAAACCGTGCTCATGCCCGGGGACCCCATACCGAATGGCCCTTATCTTCTGGTCACAATCAACGTCCAGAGTTTCATCCCCAGTCATGATGGCAAGGTCTTTTTGCAGGCCGACTGGTTTATCAGCCGTATGCCCGACGGGCACCTCCAAACCCAGGGGCGCAGTCATTTTTATCAGAGCAACATCCCTTCCAGCCCCACCGCGCAAGCTGCTGCCATGAGCCAGTTACTGGAAAGGCTCTCCCAGGAATTGGCGCATCATTTGTGATGAACATCCACAAAAATGGTCATACTTATATCCCGCATACGTATTTATATCCCCTGAAGCTCATTGAAGCACTGCTTCTCCAGGAAAAAAACTGGCTGAATGCCATACCCAGACTGCGGGCTATTATTTTACTGGCCCTGACTCAAGGACTCGCCAGTCTCAATCTGGCCGCTCTGGGTACGGTAGCGCCAGCATTAGAAAGCAGCATGCATATCGGCAATGTTGATTATGGTCTGCTGTCTACCGCTTCCATACTCACTGGTGCAGCAGCAGCTCTGCCCGTGGGTATTCTTGGTGACCGTCAAAGCCGTGTTCCCTTACTCATAAAACTGATCGTCTTATGGGCAATCGCTATGCTCCTGAGTGGGATCAGCCCCGGTTATAACTGGTTCCTACTGACGCAAATGCTGGCTGGAGCGGCCGGAGTTTCCGTTGGTCCGATCATTGCCTCTCTTTCGGGTGATTTATTTCCACCCTCATGGCGTGGACGAGCATTTGGGTTGATTGTCGGTGGAGAATTATTGGGAGCAGGTATCGGCATGATTCTGGCTGGCACCGTCAACACCCTCAGCAACTGGCGAACGGTATTTTTTGTACTGGCCATTATGGCGATTCTGCTTGCCTATTTATTATGGAAAGGCATGCGCGAACCCCAACGCAACAATATGGAAAAACTCGCTTTAGAACTGACCCAAAAAAATTCTGCCCAGCAGGACCACGCCCAAGTAACCACTCAAAAAAATCGGCGCTATTTGCTCGATGATATTCGCAAAAAATCCATTCAACCGGTCAGCAAAAGGATTTTGCAGGAAGACCCCACTCAATGGCACTGGTTTCGGGCCGCAAAAACCATTCTCAGCATTCCCAGCAATGTGATACTGATTTCCGCATCCTCCGCCGGGTATTTTTATTTTACCGGACTGCTCGCTTTCGGCATTCTTTATCTCACTCAACGTTTTCATATTAATACCATGGCGGCCAGCAGCCTTTTTGTCGGTGCGGGTTTAGGCGGCATTGGCGGGGTTATCGCCAGCGGTTGGATAGCCGACTGGTTATTACGCAAAGGGCTGATTACGGCAAGAGTATGGGTTACTGGAATAGCCTTTATGCTCACCATTCCTTTTTTTCTGTTAGCTCTGAATACCAACAATCAGGTTCTCGAATTTATCTGGCTGTTTTGGGGGTCTGCCGCATTGGGAGCCACCAACCCCACGCTGGATGCCGCGCGCCTGG
>NZ_JBYCKP010000565.1:0-2148 GCF_057473445.1 Acidithiobacillus sp. TH-A36
GCGACAGCCCGAAAGAGAATGGCAGCGTATCTTCCGCACTTGGGGCTTCGGCCTTGGGCGCTTCGGGAGCCGTGATGGGCTCATGACTTGCGGATTCCACCTCGTCAGCCGTTTGTTCAGCATGGAGATTATCTGCATCCATCAGCCGGAACTGTTCATCAATATCCTGCAACAGGCGGTCTTTTTCGTCGGCAGGAAATGATTCATCCGCAACGGCAGTGGACGCATTTTTTTCCTGTCCATGGGAAAAATCAAAATCCAGCATATCCGTTACATCTGCATGGGAAGCTGCCGACGCCTCATGGACAGGTTTAGTGGGCTCTTCTACGGGAGTCGGCTTGACGGCTTCGACCACCCCGGCTTCATCGCCTGCGACAAACAAGGCATTTCCGGGGAACAGGCGGGCGCCTTGAGCAGCCACTTCCTGCCAGGCGGCGTTATGGGGGCCAAAGCGGCCCCGCATCCGTTCCGCCAGATCCAGATAATCGCTACGACGATCCAGAGTGGCATACATATCCAGAAGCTTGACGTAAAGCTCCTTGCGTCTGGGATTTTCATCCAGCGCTTCATTCATCACCGTAATGGCCTGCTCGGATTTACCATAAGTCAGGTAGAGATCCGCCTGCTCAATGGGATCAATTTCCATCAGGTCGTCATGATATTCGACGGATGTTTGCCCAGGTGCCTGTTCATTAACAGGCACCGCCACCTCTATCGGCACTTCTTTGGGGACAGGGGACGTTGCGACCGGCATTGGCGTAGAAGTTACTGCAGGATTTATTACTGGCTCGTGGCCCACTTGATATGCAGCAGCGGCAGCCGGTGCAACAAACGGCGGCTCGGCAACCGGTTTTGATTTGGGACTATTCAGTGTGGATAGACGTTGGGATACTTCACGCTGACGTTTTTCCGATTCTTTTTGACGGCGCAGCATCCATATAAAGAGGATGAGAAGCAGCAGATTTCCTCCCAGGGAAATCAGCAGCGGGATGTTGTTGAATAAATTACTGTTGGCGCTATTGCGCGAGAGCGTAGCCAACTGGACACCCTGGTTGGCCAGTAAACGCTCTTCCGCGCTCAGACGCTGCCCCAGGCCCGTTACCTCACCTTTCAGCTTCTGATTTTCCGCCTGCAAGGCAAGGGTGTCTGCTGCCAGAGGCGAACTAGTAGCAGATGCCGTATCAGCACTGGCAGCTACTGCATTGGCAGGAGCACTGGACAGTACCAGATGATTAGCACTTTCGGTGGGACTTGTTGAAGCTTTTTGTGGCTGAGCTGTGGAAGTTGAAGGCTCAGAGGTTTGAGCAGCAGGAAGAGGAGCCGCACTTCCAGCTTGACTTTGCGTTGACAGCCAGGCTGTAGCCTGAGCTGGGGTCATTGCCTGCACCTGATTCACATTGGGCAAATTCAGCATGCTTCCCGCATACAAACAGGTTGGGTTGGCATTTTTGAAGGCCTGTGGATTAGCCTTGACTACTGCCGACATGACCTGATCCAGGGTAACTCCATTACTGTTGGTGATAGACCGCGCTATATCATACAGAGAGCTGTTTACCGGAACGGGGCCATAACGGTTCACCCGCGACCAACCATGGTACAGTCTGACAGGTGCGGGAGGCAGCGCCACAGATTTGGTTGCTGGCACAATTGCTGACGGGACAAGGGGTGCCGGGCTGGATGCCAGGGGCATCGCTGCAGCGGCATTCGCAACACTGGCCGAGTATTCCCGGACTAACTGCCCCCCTGACCAGTTGAGCTGTACCAAAAACTGTAAATTCGGCTGACTCACAGGTAGAGGACTGGAAATCAGAATGGCAGGTTGACTCCCATGCCGCACCGTAAATTGCCAATGCTCAAGGGTTGGAGCCTGTGGCAGATTGATCATGGCAAACGCGCTGTCCGGGGCCAGACTGGCATTAAGACTGGATGCAGTTTGAGGGGTTACTGATTGGATGGGTATTTCGGCACGAAAGGGTTCTCCGGGGGCAGACAAGACCTGCAGGGATCCCAGCCCCAGTGCCTGAGCCAGGCCCGGCATGAGTAAGCCCATCCCGGCCATGGCCCACAACCAATTCTTTCTCTCCATTGTTATTTCCTCATTTTTCTGTAACGCAAGCGTATTGCAATGGGCCACTTTCAACCCGCAGT
>NZ_JBYCKP010000566.1:0-8130 GCF_057473445.1 Acidithiobacillus sp. TH-A36
TTTGCCTTATTGATGTGGTTACGCAACTGGGATTTTGTCACCACCCTGAAAGCCGTGGCAGAATTACTCGGTACGGGTGAACTTCAGGAATTTACACAACGGCGGGCACCCGCCCCGCCCAAGGTGCCAGAACGGATGAATGCCAGTAAGCGATTAAGCGATACCTGGACCCAAAGCGTCCCAATAACGGATAGCCGGGCCAAAGCGGCGAGAAACTATTTTGAATCTCGCGGTATTCCTTTGGAAGGTTGGTTGCATTTAATCCCCAACCCGGATGCAGTCATCCGGTTTCATCCCAGCCTGACTTATTATCAGGAGGGTGAACTCAACGGTCGTTTCCCCGCTCTCTTATGTCTGGTCACCGCCAAAAATGGCGATGCGGTCAATCTGCATCGCACTTATCTCCATCCTGAAGGGCATGGAAAGGCTCCAGTATCCGCACCCAAAAAGTTGATGACGCCATTGCCTGGGAAAAGCACGTCTGGCGCAGCCATTCGGCTCGGCCCCGTCGTCAATGGCGTCGTACAGGGTGCCGAAGGTCTGGAAACGGCTGCTGCGATTATGACCGCCCGGCAAAAACCCGTGTGGGGTCTCATTTCGGACACCATGATGGCGGCCTTTGAACCACCCGATGAGGCCCACAGTGTCGTTTTATGGGCAGACAAGGACAGGCCACAAATGATTCATGGCAAGCTGGTCTGCCCTGGTATAGAAAGCGCGCAAAAAGCGGCACTACGATTGCATGAACAGGGCCGTAGAACCCGTATTGTGTTACCCCAACATCCGATTCCAGAAGAGGCAAAATCCCTCGACTGGCTGGATGTATTCAATCTCTACGGAGCCGAGCAGGTAGGTCCGGCACGGTCAGTCGTGCAAATACCCGCGCATGGATCCAAACAATCATCGGGGTTACTTTCCCGGGTCGCCTCTATCTGGCGGGCCGTTTAATAACCAAATGATAACATTCAAAACTACCTCGTATTGACCACTTCAGTTCCAAACCGCATCTTTTCAGGTGCGGTTTTTTTTGGCTTCTGTCCGTATGGACCAGTACTGGCTGTCTCCAGATTTTCCCATGCACCAATTCAGGTGCTTTCACGCAACCGGGAGAACCGGTTTTCAATACACAAGAGAGGTAATTATGATCCATGTAACCGTTGAGATGGACATCCTGGCTACGGCCACCCTGTCCTACCCTGATGACGCACTCAAAGACATCGTTGAACGGGTCGATAACGACCGCGACCAGTTCATCAAAAAACTCAAGCCTAATAGAAAATCAGCAACCTCCATGGTTATTGTTGAGGTCCATGACAACCAGGGCCAAAGAATCATGGGACGTACGCTGGTTGAACCCAACTATGCAGATGCCGGCTGTTTCCTGGAATCAGCCATTATGAACACCACTCCAAAAGACATGTACACCGCCCTCCATAGCCTGTGCATGGATGAGGAATATATTGTGGGAATGCTACCGTACCTTGCGCGGAAGTTTCTCCCCTGACGTTGTACCCGGTTGTCAGCCCGTAGCCTCTGAGTATCCGCTCATGCTGCGGGCTTTTTTTGTGCGCGAATGTTCACAGGTAATGGCTTGCTCCTGGGTGATACTGGAAAAAAACCAGATAGCCTCTTGGAGAAAACTCTGGTACCAGTCCTGGAGTACACTTCGTGAGAAATAAGGGTCTTCCTCTTATAATAATCAATGGGTTAATACATACTCAAAAGCAGACTTCATTATCCACCTTCACCAAAGGACATCGTTTAACGCTGAGGTTGGATATAGGTTGGATCACAAAAATAAAGGCACCTAGCAAATTACGCTAAGTGCCTGATTCTTTTGGCTCCCCGGGACAGGCTCGAACTGCCGACCTAGTGATTAACAGTCACCCGCTCTACCGACTGAGCTACCGGGGAAAAGTGGGCGTATCCTAGCCTTCCCTTTGCTTCGCGTCAAGAACTGTGGGGCATTTTCAGGATGATGTTTCAACACCGCTTCACGGTCGGAGTATTTCGCGATAGACTGCGCCACGCCATAATTTAACGTCCTGATCCTGCCCATCCAATCATTCGGTGAACCCAGCCATGATGTTCCTGAAACGCCTGCCAACCGTACAAGAACCACGATTGTACATGGCGCTGGAACGCACGTATCTAGGTTACTTTAAGCTACTGTTTGTATCGATCGGAACAGGATTGGTTTCAGCCCGTCTTGCCGTACTGTTTTTGGCATTACATTACGCAAAACTGGGCCATTTTTTTACCGGGCTTTTCAATGTACTGACCTGGCCAGCCATTGCTCTGGTTTTTGTGGTAGGCTTGAATTTTATGTTTGATCTGCAACATATTGAAAAAGGACCCCCCGTGGCAGCAAAAGAGATTATTGATCCGCGTATTTACATGGCCGCCGAACGTACTTTTCTGGCATGGGTACGAACGGGTATTGGTCTGATTGCTTTTGGCTTTGTCATCGAAAAGTTCGATTTTTTTCTGGAACAACTTTCCATCATGCTCCACACCAAGCTGGTTATGGGAGAAGGGTTCTCAGGAATGGGCATTATATTTATTGTCCTGGGAATCACCAACCTGATGATCGGTGGTATCAATTTCATTCGCACCGTCAAGAAGGTAGATGAAGGCTGCTACCATGTCCATAAATTCCTGTATGGTCTCTATGGCGTTATTTTATTTGGCATTACCGTCGCACTGGCGGTCATGATTATTCGGGTTTCCCTGTAAAATTAGGAAAGCGGAATCAATGTATCCTGATAAGCCCAATAACAGGCATGAAAGGGGTATTTTTCGGATCCTTTACGGGCATTACGCCATACCGGCAATCCGCTTTCTACCAGTAATTCCAGACAACTGCACACCCGCTGATCATAGGCAGAGGCCGGAATACCGGCATGCCCTCCCCAGGCGATAATCACTCCCGAACTTGCCGCAAGCGTTGTTTTGATGACCTTGTCATTCTGCGGGCCGACTACATGCGCCGCGCCCTTCGCAAGCAACGCTTTCCCCACTTCTTTACTGTCTGTACCCCTGAGCGCAAAAAGATTCAAAATGTGGACCCCCCCACTTTCCGGGAAATTGCGCCATACATATTCCGAGGCCGTGCGTACGGTTTTGTCTGCGGAGAGCTCACTGGCACTGGAAGGATTTTTGAGAAAAACCGCCATCATAGCGCCTTTACGCTCACGAAATGGCAAGCGCAATCCATACCGCCAGGTACGGCACGGTGAAAAATCTGCCTGAATAGTTGCCAAATCCACGGCTGGCGCATGTTGTACGGTTCGCCCGATTCTCAAGGTGCTGGAGGATAGGTTCTTCGTCATGTTTTGGATCCCCGTAATCATTGCCTGTTAATCGTCAACCATATCAGCCGGTGGGGTCACCCGACCAGTCCTAGCCTTGTCCTGCCCATCGCTATCAAAGCCAGTGCATCCTCTGATCAGCAAAAGCACGACCTGACCGCCGCATAGCACTGCAACACTCCGTTGCAACGATTCAACATAACAAAATACATATTTAACAATTAGATAAAAAATTAAATTGTTGCAGTGATTTTTAGGGATTTTATAAAAACCATATTTTACATACTCTTATTATTTGGCACAGTTTCTGCTAATAGACAGGCAATCACTTTGGGCATTGCTAAAGCTCACAAAACTTGCAAGGAACCTGTCTATGAAAACAAACACCTGGCGTTATGCATTAGTTTGCGGCCCGCTCCTTTTTGGCATGGGCTTTGGCACGGCCCTGGCGGCCGCGCCGAGCCTCGTAACGGTGCAAACGGCGCCCGGCATTGGCCCCGTACTGGGGGGCCGGGTCATCCCGGCGTTTACGGTCACCCTGCGTGCCCAGTTGCCAGGCCGGGTCAAATTTGTGGCGGGTGAAGCCGGAATGCCCATTGCACCGGGCCAGCCTTTGGTGGCTTTGGATGACGATCAGCTGCTTGCCCAGAAAGCCCAGGCCATTGCGGCCTATCAGGCCGATGAAGTCGCCCTGCACAACGGTTATTCCCAGTACGGATATCAGCTTTACAGTTATGATCCCCCCTCTTTCATGAACCCCTTTACCTGGATGGGCCAGGGCTTCAAGGCCATGATGGGCAACAGCCAGAATCCCTGGGCCACCTATCAATCCAATCTGGAAAACCGGAAAGCTACCGCCCTCAAGGCACAAACCCAGCTGGAGGCTTCGGCCTGGAGAATCCGTCAGATTGAGGCGGAGATGAACAACTCGGTTTCCATCGCCCCCTTTCAGGGCGTAGTCCTCGCAAAAGAGGTTAATCCGGGGGATATTGTGCAGCCCGGTCAGCCGCTCATGGTGCTGGGCAGTGGTGGACCCAAGCAACTGCTGGTCAAGGTGCCGGAAAGTCTGGCGGGCAATCTGAACCCCGGGCAATCCCTGCCCGTCCATCTGGGAGACAACGCGGGCATGGTGAGTGGCAGGGTCGTTCATGTCGCCCCCCAGGCCAATCCCCAAACCCATACGGTGGCCGTCAAGGTCAGTCTGCCCCGCAATGCCGCCATTCGTGTCGGAGCGTACGCGACCATCAGTCTGCCCAGTTACGGCAGCTCTGCCCAGAATGAACCGGCCATTCCCCGGAGCGCCCTCATTCCCGGGACTTCTTTGCCCTCGGTGCTGGTGGATCATCAGGGGGTGACCGAAATGCATGTGCTGCGCCTGGGTGGACCCTTGCCGGATGGGCAGATTCAGGTGCTGGCCGGACTGCGCGTGGGTCAGATCATCGTCAATGATCCCCCCGCCGGAATCGGGTCCGGTTATCAGCTCCAGACCAGTGCGACTGCCGGGGAGTAAGCGCCATGCATAACGGTTGCCAAACCCCTGAGCCGGAAACCCCGGAAACCAAACCCTCGCGCAGTCTGGGATTGGCCGGTTCTATCGCGAAGATTTTTGTCAGTTCGCCGCTGGCGCCCCTGCTCCTGATTGTGCTGCTCGCGGCGGGCATTCTCGGCCTGATTTCCACGCCCAGAGCTTCCAACCCGCAAATCTCCGTGCCCATGATTGATATTTTTGTGGGTTATCCGGGGCACTCGCCTGCCGAAGTCTCGCGCATGGTCAGTGATCCTCTGGAACGCATGATGAGCGAGCTGCCCGGCGTGCGCCACGTGTATTCGGTGTCGAATCGCGGCGAATCCATGGTCACCGTGCGCTTTCAGGTGGGCAGACGGATGGGTCCCTCCCTGGTGGAGGTCTACAACAAACTCGCCGCCAACATGAACCGGATTCCGCCGGGAGCCACCCATCCTCTGGTCCGTGCCAAGGGCATCAACAGCGTCCCCTTCATGACCTTTACGCTCTGGTCCCGGGAGGTCGGTCCCGCCACCCTCAACGAAATTGCCCGCACCGCGTTGCAGCATCTCAAGCAGGTTCCCCAGACCGGGGAGAGTTTTATTGTCCACGGTCCTCAGGAAACACTGACCGTCGATATTCATCCGGGCCGCCTGGCCGCTTATGGCATCACCCCGCAGCAGGTCGCGCAAACGATCAAGGCTTCCAATGCCCAGACGGAAACCGGGCGGACCGATGTGCAAAACATGCAGATGCGCATTGTCACCGGACAGTTTCTGCGCACGCCGGCAGAAGTCCGCAATCTGGTGGTCGGGGTGTATGAAGGAGAACCGGTGTATCTGTTTCAGGTGGCGCAGGTCCGGCTCGGCCCCAGCGATCCCCACAGTCTGGTGACTTATTACCAGAAGGCCGGCAAAAATCAGCCCGAAGTGGATGGCGCTCCGGCGGTCACCATTGCCCTGGCCAAAATTGCCGGCAGCAACGGGGTGACGGTCGCCCGTGCCCTCATCCAGAAAATGCACAGTCTGGAAGGAACGGTCATTCCCGGTAATGTGCATGTCAGCATCACCCGTGATAACGGCAAAAAAGCCAATGCCAAGGTCGATTCCCTGCTCTTCAAGCTTTTTGTCGCCACGGCAGCCGTCACCCTGCTGATTCTGCTGGCCCTGGGATGGCGGGCGGCGGCTGTCGTGGTCATCACCATCCCGCTGATTTTGCTGATTACCGTATTCTCGGCCTGGTTATTGGGAATTACCATCAATCGGGTCAGCCTGTTCGGGTTGATTTTCTCCATCGGTATTCTCGTCGACGACTCCATCGTGATTGTCGAGAACGTGTATCGCCGCTGGCTGCAGGAAGGGACGACGTCCACTGAAACCCTTATTGATGCCGTGCGCGAAGTGGGTAATCCCACCATTCTGGCGACTTTTACGGTCATTGCCGCCTTGCTGCCCATGGGTTTTGTGGGCGGGATGATGGGCCCTTACATGGCCCCCATTCCGGTACTGGGTTCTGTGGCCATGCTCTTCTCCCTGTTCACGGCCTTCGCTCTGGCCCCCTGGTTGATGCTGCGTTTCAAACCCAGCCTGAAAACCCTGGAACGTATGCATAAGGGCGAACACCGGCAGGCCACCTGGTTGCGCAAATTTTTCCGGAACACCCTGATTCCGCTGATTCGCCGCAAATTTTATGGTCGCCTGTTTCTGGGTGGCATTGTGGTCGCGTTTTTTGCCAGTCTGGCGCTGTTTCTGGTCGAGTGGGTGCCTTTCACCATGCTGCCCCATGGTAATTCCAGTGCCTTTAACGTCGTCATCAACATGCCGGCGGGTACCGCCATGCCGGTAACCGCCAATGTGACGGCCGAGGTGGTACAGAGTTTACAGGGGATGAAGGATGTCCGGGCGCTGCAAAGTTATGTGGGCACGCCGGAACCGTATGATTTCAATGGCATGGTGCGGCATTACTACCTGCGCAACCAGCCCTGGCAGGCCATGATTCATGTGCAGTTACTCGGCAAAGCCGAACGCAGTGCCTCCAGTTCCGAACTTGCTGTCGTCGCGCGGCGGCTGATTACGCCCATCGCGGCGCAACACCAGGCCCATATTGTCGTCGTGCAAAGTCCGCCGGGGCCACCGGTTTTGGCGCCGGTGGTGGCCGAAGTTTATGGCCCTTCTGCCGCCATCCGCGACGCGGTCACCCGGCAGGTGACGGCCGAATTTGCCCGGGCCAAAAACCTCACCGAGGTGGATAACACCCTGGAAGCCCCCCATGACTACTGGCACTTTCATCTGAATGCCATCAAGGCGGGCATGGCCGGTGTGCGGCCCAGCGCCCTCAACGAAACCCTGGCGATGACCCTCGGTGGCTACAAGCTGGGTAACTTTACCCCCTACGGACAGAATCTTGCGGTACCGGCCGTGCTGCAGGCGCCTCTGGCCCTGCGCAGTAATGTCTATAGTCTGGCGGCACTTCCCGTACCCTCCGTCAGTTATGGCGCCGTACCTCTTTATACGCTGGGCCATTTTGATCGCGAGAGAGCGGAACAACCCATCTACCAGCAGGATCTCAAGCCCGTTGAATATGTGACGGCAGGCAGCAGGGGACGTCTGGACGCCCCGCTGTACGGTATGCTGGAAGTCGAAGATGCCCTGTCCGGTTATCTGACCCCCGATGGACACCCGCTGGGCATCGACTGGATCAGCGTTCCCAGCGGTAATCATGCCACGATCAAGTGGGGCGGTGCCTGGACCGTGACCTACAAGACCTTCCGGGATATGGGCATTGCCTTTGCCGTGGCTATTGTCCTCATCTACATGCTGGTAGTCTGGGAATTCGGGAATTTTGTCATCCCCGCCATTATCATGGTGCCCATTCCTCTGACCCTGATCGGGATTTTACCCGGTCACTGGCTGTTTGGTGCGAGCTTTACGGCCACCTCCATGATCGGTTTCATTGCTCTGGCCGGCATCATCGTGCGCAATTCCATTCTGCTGGTGGATTACTCCCAGCAAAGAGTGGCCGAAGGCATGCCGGTCATGGATGCCCTGATTGAAGCCTGCGCGACCCGTACCCGGCCCATTGTGATTACGGCACTGGCGCTCATGCTCGGTTCGGCAGAAATCATCACTTCCCCGATTTTCCGGGGCATGGGTATTTCCCTGCTCTTCGGGGTCATGATTTCGACCATCCTTACCCTGCTGGTGATTCCTTTGGGCTGTGTCAGCGGTCGTGCTGCCTTCTGTCCGGCGGGGATGGATCTGGGTGACAAGCAGTCGAACAATCCACCCCCCTTCCCGTTTGCGCCCGCCAGCATGC
>NZ_JBYCKP010000567.1:0-4419 GCF_057473445.1 Acidithiobacillus sp. TH-A36
TTATGGCTCTCTCGATACTCTGACGAATCCACCAGGTAGCATAAGTCGAGAAACGAAAGCCTTTTTCGGGATCAAATTTTTCAACCGCACGCATCAGACCCAGATTTCCTTCTTCAATCAAATCCAGAAGTGGAAAATCATGTCGTACATAACGCTTGGCCAAATTGACCACCAGACGGAGATTACTGACGATCATCATGTTTCTAGCATCCATGTCTCCGGCCTGGACCTGCCGACCAAGAGCAACCTCTTCTGCTGCAGTCATTAACCCTTGCTGACGGATTTCTCTCAGGTAGCAGTGGATTGAATCTGTATTGGATGATTCTTCGATATTTTCTTTCATCTTTGCCTTTTGAAATCACAGATAGTTTTCGCTCGCCACTACTCTTTGATTTCCTTGCGGATCCAGAAGATGCCAAGTTATTGTTTATCGCTATACATCAAATTGTTGAGCATCACGCGCAAATAACTTCTTTGTGCTTCACGACGTAAAGTGCACACTTCTTGCAATCGGGACTCTATCCAGGCGAATGCCTTCGTTTTGTTACCCCTATGATCAATGAGAGCCTTCCAGTCTGTTTCGCTGATCCCAAAGTCGAGCAACATCTGACCATCTTGAGGAGATAGCACATCGTATGTTAAACAGGAGTCCTCGGTTGTTTTGTGACTTTGCAGGTTCACGGGCATTCTCCTAGCGGAGGTAATTAATAATTTCATCATTACATATAATTGTAATGTTATTGCCTACAAAGACATAACGATAATTATTGATAGGGTAATCTATTACGTTGAGGTTAACGGCAAATCCTGGATCCCGCGCGTAAGGGTGAAAGTCCCTCATGACTTATCGCTTCAACCGCCGTTTTAATCTGACTACGTTACCCATGAGTTTGCTTCGTACTGCCGTCAACACCGGACCAAGGCTCGAGCACTGGCTCCGCTCAGCAGACTCATTGTGTTAATTAGGAAATTATTAGATGGATAACAAGCAAAATCGAGAAAACAAATCCCGATCCTTTCATTCGCTTTTGCGCCATGTGACTTTTCGGCAATTGCAGATTTTTTCTACGGTTATTCGCATGAAAAGTTTTACCAAGGCAGCGGATGAGCTCTTTCTGGCACAGCCAACCATCTCCTTGCAAATGAAAAAACTAGGAGAAGCGATAGGGCTTCCTTTATTTGAATCAAGCGGAAAAGAAATTCGACCCACTGATGCCGGTCAGGATCTGTATGCAGCCTGCCGGGAGCTATTTCGTACTTTTGAAAACCTGGAAACACAACTTGCTGATCGCAAGGGAATACGTCGGGGAAAATTACGCTTGGGTGTGGTGACTACTGCCAAATATATTGCTCCGGAGCTACTGGCGGCTTTCGGTCAGCAATTTCCCGGCATCGAGTTTGCCATGACAGTCAGCAATCGCGATGAAATCATTCAACGCATCCAGAATGGGGAAGATGATCTCTATGTCATGGGACAGGTACCCGACAACGAGGTTGATGTAGAGGCTATTCCTTTTGCATTGAATCCCCTGACGGTCATGGTACCGCGAGGACACCCTCTTACCCGTCAAAAAAAACCTGTCCCACTGCACGCTGTTGCAGAAACTCCCTTTCTCATCCGGGAACCGGGGTCAGGAACGCGGCATGCTTACTTGCGCCTATTTGAGGAACAAGGCTTGCGGCCCCGGATCACTATGGAGCTCAGCAGCAATGAAGCGATCAAGCATGCTGTAGCAAGCAGTCTGGGAATATCCATTCTCTCCATTCATTCACTGGCACTGGAAGGAACCAGTGGCCCCATTGAGGTCCTCGAGACGGAACAGTTTCCCATCTTGCGTAAATGGTTTTTGGTCTATCCCCGAAACCGGCAACTCTCCCTAACAGCAGGAAAATTTTTGGACTTCTCTGTTTCTCAGGAACCCTTCATTACTAATCGTCTCGTGCAGTTATGGCCTGAACTGGCTCGATATCTCTAACAATTTCCGCGCGGACTTGATATATTTATAAAAGTAAATATATATAATTTATATATTAAATTAGAATAAATATTAAAATTTTATTACTGTCTTCCTCGGTCATTTGAACCCTGGAGGTAAGTATGTTTTCAATAGGTTCCATTCCCTGGCTTACAGGAGCGTTGCTGGCAGCATTGCCTGCCGGACTGATTGTAGCCGCCATTCCCAATGCGCGGACGACAAGACAATCCGCTCTGTCTTATCGTTACCGCGTACGTTGGGCGGCGATCTCCGCCTTGGCGATAGCAATAGCTGCAGATATTGGTTTTTTTTGGGGCGCACGAAGTGATCTGATCATCACGGAAATTCCTCTTGCCGTTCTGCATTTTGATTTTCCCTTGTCAATTGCCGTCAATGGTTTGACTTTGCTCCTGGCCACTCTGGTATCTTTCGTGATTATCATGATTGCGCAGTACAGCGTCGGCTATCTGGATGGTGATCCTCATCAAGCCCGTTTTTTTCGCCTGCTTGCGCTTACGGGTGGTTTTTTTCTGATCGCTGTGGTTTCAGGAAATATCGGCCTGTTTACCCTGGGCATTATCATCATGGGGTTCAGCCTGAACAAGCTCTTGAAGTTTTACGCTGACCGGCCCAAAGCGATCATGGCTGCGCATAAAAAGTCGCTTTTTGCCAGAGCCGCCGATATGGCCCTGGTGGCGGCTACCCTGCTCATCGGGCAGCAAGTTGGCAGCCTCCAGTTTGCTTCCATCCGTTACTTTGTGGAGCACTCGGAAAGTATTCCCTGGGCTTTGCAGCTGGCTGCCTGGTTGATTGTGATGGCAGTGATTCTGAAAAGCGCTCATTTTCCTTTTCAAGGCTGGTTGATTCAGGTCATGGAGGCACCGACCCCGGTATCCGCTTTGATGCACGCGGGCGTGGTATATAGTGGTGCCATTATAGCCCTTCGCACCAGTTCGCTCTTGATACGCGTCCCTGATGCACTGATTTTACTGGGTTTCATGGGCCTTGCTTCGGTGATTATTGCGTCGCTGGTCATGACTACCCAGACTTCCATCAAATCCATGCTGGCTTGGTCAACTACGGCGCAACTGGGATTCATGTCATTGGAATTGGGTCTTGGCCTGTTCCCTCTGGCATTGCTGCACTTGACGGGTCACTCGCTTTACAAGGCACATGCCTTTCTGTCTTCGGGCAGTGTCACCGATCAATTAAGGCAAGTACCACCCGGGGGCAAGAAAATACCCGGCATGGGTTCATGGCTATTGGCGACGGTGCTGGGAGCGCTGATTGCCGGGGGAGGTGCATGGCTTTTCGGAGAAAATCCACTCCAAAATCCGACCTGGTTCGCATTGGTGATGATTGTCGCCATAGCTATCTCGCAGATCATGATCAGGGGCTTTCTGTTCAGCACGATGCCTGATCGGGTTACGTCCTTAATCGTTGCCATAAGCATGGGATTTACCTAAAAGCCTAATACCTGCTTTGTGCCGGCGCTGCACGATACCACTACGGATCGGGTGGAGATTTTGGGTGAGTGGAATAACCCCAGACTGGACAACCCGCTTCTCGAAGAAGTACGTGAGGCGCTGGCTAAGGCAGCCAACCTTACCCGACTGGAAAGGATATTGCGCCTGGAGGCTAATCTGCAGGATCAGGACGCTGTCGCCAAAAACATGAACTTCCGGGGCCGCGACTGGTCGCAGGTCCGTCCCGAATGGGCATTGGCGGGTAACGCCGCTTTCATCGCTGCTCCACGCTGGCGCACGCGGGAAATGAACCTGGGAGGGCGCGCTTTTCTTCACGACTACGATGTAGCCAAAGATCCGGATTTTGCAGTTTTGACGCTGATTATGACGGCACCGCTGATTGTGGCCAACTGGATCAACATGCAGTATTACGGCTCTATTGTGGATAACCAGCGCCAGGGCTGTGGGAACAAGGTGCTGCATAACGTGGTGGGAGGCACTATCGGGGTTCTGGAAGGAAACGGGGGGGATCTACGTATCGGTCTTTCTGAACAGTCCTTGCGGGATAGTAACGGCGGGCTTCAGCACGAGCCTTTGCGTTTGTCCGCTTTCATTGAAGCGCCAACGGAGGTGATGGATCGCATCATCGGGAATAGCGCGATTCTGGGCCAGCTTGTTGATAATCGCTGGCTCACTATTGTGCAAATTGCTCCCGATGGCAGTCTTTTGGAGCGTCGCGCACAAAATCGGTGGGTTTTGATGTGCTGACTGTTTACAGGGAGTTAATATCCATTTTATCAATCAGCATTGAAGAGGGATTCGGGAAAGGAACCATTCAATCGCAGGTAAACCGCAATACAAAAATCAGTGGCCACGTCGCCGCAAATAGCGTTCCAGCAGGGTCGATGTGGACCCATCATGGGGATGTTGGGTTTTACCCTGCATATCAGAAACAATGCGCTGAGCCAGCACCTTAC
>NZ_JBYCKP010000568.1:0-10455 GCF_057473445.1 Acidithiobacillus sp. TH-A36
AGATTTTAGTCGTTATCGTGGGGCTGTTATTCAAGCTCCGGATGGCAAAATGATACTCTGCTCTGGATTAATTAAAGACTCATACCGGGATGATATGAGCGAGGAAAAGGCGTTAATCGGGAAAATGGTTTCGATTTCTCAAGATCCCAAAAAAGTCCTCTTGGATATTCAAAGTCTGGAACAAAACTTGGGGAAAGCCACACCGGAAAAGCACGTTGTTGTCCTCACACACCGCGCCGATCTGCAAAATTACACCCGCAGCCAGCAGACTGAAGACCTTATTACCAGCGGCAAAGATGCCCGCACGATTTACCATGGTGGAAATTCGATAGCTGGGAAACTGGATTCAGCATTTCCAGGGTACGGCAGTTTCCGGATTGAGCATCCCGAATACGGGAACACGGTAGTCACTACGGGAAAGAAACTCTTTGAGGGTAATCCAGAGGCTAAAACCGCCTTGGATAAAGCCTCTGAAGCCGGAAAAAATGTTGAAATATCTATAGATCAAACCGGCAAGAAAGTGTCGGTCAGCATTGAAAACGGGCCTGTTTTGGTGAATGAATCGAACACTCCATCCCGACCCTTTGGCTTATTGCCAAAAGTTCAGGTAGTCCCACACGAAAATCAGGTCTTTAAGGGCATTCTCATGGACGTGAGAAGTGAGGAAACCGTCGAACTGAGAACCCAGAAAGGCCCATTGCTGATTGAGGGCACAGGTGGTGATTTGCCTAAAACCACTTTGGAAAAAATGGCTGGAAAAATGGTTGAAGTCCGGTCTGGGAAGGATGGCGAACTGAAAGTGAGAAGTCTGGAAAAAGAGCGTAAAGAAAGGGGCTTTTCCATCGGACGATAATAGTCTTTTTGAACATCAACTACGGGGTGATTTATGGCAGAGAAAGAGTATCAAGCGGAAAAAATGAAACACATCAACACGGTTGTATTGACACATCGCAGAGACCTGCCGAAGCGGGAAGGTGTTATCGCGCATGTAAACAACGAGTCTGTGATGCAGACAGTCTACCCAGGGCAATCGGTTACGGGTGATTTTCTTCGGCTTGATGACCGGCCAGGTTCACTATGGATGAAACACCCGAAACTTGGGGAGTTGTTGGTACACACCAACAAAAATATCTTCAAGCCGGGGGATGAACTGGTAAATGCTCTCCAGCAGTCCAAAGGTCACCCAGTCACTCTGTCCCTGGATAAAACCGGCACAAAACTTTTTGTGGTGCAAAATGGGGTGGAAGTAAAACAGGATTTGAAAACCCCCGCTTTGCCCATGGGTTTAGTTCAGAGCGGCCTTATAAATTATGGGGTGGATGTAACAGGGGAGTTAAAGGGTGTTTACAACAAAGGGGCTACGCTCGAAATCCAGACCAAAGACGGCCCGTTTTTCTATGGGCAGCTTCCAGGTACAGATTTAGCGCAGTCCGAAGTAAGCGCCCGGAAAATGATCGGTAAAAAGGTTGAATTGAGTTATGGGCATAGGGGGGCCTTAACCCTCAGAAGTCTTGAAGTTGAGCCACAACTGGGCAAGGTGGGATAAAAATGGCTCAGGACACCCTCACCCGCCACCAAGCCACACACTCCGATACATCCTGGCGGTCTAAAGTGGACGGCCAGGGCCAGACACACATCTACAAAAAGATTACAGCCGGTGATCTTCAGGTGGGCGACCATCTGCTTGAGCATGTCGTTGGTCACAAAAGACAAGTGGCAACCCCGATCTTGGGGGTGGAACATACCTCGGAGGGGGTCATTGTAATTATCCCTGATCGGAGCGGTGATAATGCCCCGGTTCGGGAGTTGTATGGTCACGACGACCAAGTTTTTATCAGTAAAACCCCACACCTTGAGCAGTACAACGCCGACGAGGATATTTTTGCGCAACTGGATAAAAGGAGTGAAGACATGGAGCATCAGCAGCAAAATCGTATGGAAATAGCCACAAAAGGTGTGGAAGTGTCTTGGGTCAACATTGATACTGCCATGGAAGAACTTCTACAAAGCCAAAATGCAATTCAGGCGGACACGCATGCAAAAGCCGTCAAGTCTGGTGCCGTGGATCTCTCTAGGTACATCATTGTTGGAGCGGATGCAGTCGCAGAATCCCTCAAAGTCGATGCAGACAAGTTTGTGCAGTGGAATCGGACGCTGACGGATAGTGCTAACAAGACTAGGGCACACTCTGAAAAACTGGAAGACTTTGGAGATAAAATTGCAGATGTAGCCATGCAACGCGCCGCTAGTTATGCACAAGGCGCACTGGATACGGCAACGACTGTGGCAATAGGCCAGCGTCAACGCACTTTTGTGATGTACCTTAATAGCCCGATTGCTGAAACCATACTGGATGATGCTAAAAGCATGGGCGTTTTGGATCAGCCAAAGCCGGAAGAAAAAGGGGTGTTGCTGGCAAAAATTCCACCGGAAGCAGTCCTGGCCCGGGAAGACGGAACGCTGGTGGCTGTCCCAATGGCCCCCCAGGAGCTCAAGCAACTCGAAAATCATGCAGAAGTACATCTGAAGTCGGATGAGATTGGCGTCTACAAAAGGAGCGTGAACATGGAAAAGAAACCGCAGCAGTACCCGCGTCTCGAAGGTCATCTGAAAGAGCCGGATGGAACCTGGCGCCATGTGGGTTTTTATGTGGACAAAGACAACCAGCCCCGTGCTGTTGTATCCATTGAAAACAAGGACACAGGCTTGCAGGAAAAGCTGTCTATGCAGTTCAAAGAGAAGGTTTCTGAACAGACCCAGAAGCCCTTTCTGGTGGGTAGCGCCGAGCGCGAAACTGGCAAAAAACTCTTTGTAACCATCCATGCAGCAGAAAAAGACCAAGATAAGTGGGTTTTTGCGCATTTTGCAGAGAAATCCGGGCAGGATTGGCAGCAAGTCCAGGGGAAAGGGGGCACTTTGAAGCAAAATGAAACCATGAAGCGGCTGGATAATGACCGAACCTCAGACTTCATAAAAGACAAACTGGGTGTGGACGTGAAAGGGCTGCAACGGGCAGATCAGGGTCATAAACGCTCATTAAGCGGGGGGATGACACTATGAATGCCAACGCACTCAATGCATGGATCCACGAAGAGATGCAGGCTTCCAGCCGTGATCCAAAACGCCAGGAGAGACTGAAAAAACTGGCTGAAAAGGCCAAAGCCTCAGCTAAACACCTGCATGCCGAAGCCCTGCCGGTGGGCTCCTACCAGCGTCAAATAGCCATGGTCCACCAGCGCAAGCTGGCGACGGAGGCTATGCAACTGGGCTACCAGATGCCCGACGAAGACTTGCAGGAATTGGGCTTGCATGTGGCTGGGCATGCATTGGGGTTGGGGTTAGGGCTTTCTCTTTAGACCCACACAAAAATTCCGCATAGTGCATGCTATACAGTAAAAGATGACATGACACTCGGAGAACACCACAATGCTACGCAAAAATGAAAAAGGCCTCACCCTTATCGAGCTGATGGTGGTAATAGCCATCATCGGCATACTAACGGCTATCGCCATTCCAGCGTATGAGGACTACGTGCGAAGCGTCAATGCCACGACTATTATTCAGGACTTCAGCCAGGAGGTGCATCTTGGCGTTGATGACGAGGCAGAAGCCCAAACTGTCGGCAGTGTAACTATCGGTGGGGATGGCGCAACAACTCTCACAACCGATGGCATGAATAATTTGCCTTTTGTCAATTTCAGCACCACTCCAGATGGCCCGCAAATGCAGCACGATGGCTCTACCATTTCTGGGCTACCCCATGAACTACCGGCAGGCGGTCAGCCAATCTGTGTGTCTGTCAATATGGCCTCTGGCAATGGGGTAAACGCCGATATTCAGCAGATGCTTTCTCAGCAGACCGGAACAAAGTCAACGGGGACACAATTCACTGCTCAGATCACCCCAAACGGGGCAGTCACTTATGTAAATGGCGCGGGTTCAAACTGTGGCACTGGTGTTGGTGGCACGTCCACGGTACTTGGCATGTACCAAGGTGAACAAGGGACATACTCGGGTCCGGCTCAGTATGCTATTTCTCGCGGCACAGACTTGTACTTCCCTTATGAATATGACCAGCACAGCAGCAAGCCACTGGCCTACGACCCTAAAAACGGTCAGTGGTATCAATTCTCTGGAGCGGATGATGGTGGCAACGGGTATGGGCCGTTCACCGTTCTACCCCCCGGCACACCACTTCCAGCCGGCGCATGATGCCTACATCAATATGCAGAGTGCTATACCCTATTATTCAGTCCTGATAATAGGGTATTTTTCATGCAAAAACGGAAGCTCTTATTCTATGCAGTAGCTACTCCACTTCTGGGGTTGATTACTGTCTCCGCTGGCATCGGGTTAGCGGCCTCGTATGCGGGCTGGTCTTTTAATGACACCACCTGCATGCCTATCGGGTTCTACCAACGCGGGCCTGTACCAAGGCATTTGAAAGTTGGGGATCGGGTATTCTTCTGCCCACCGGTAACCGGACCCGCCATGCATCAGGCTATAACCGCTCGCTGGCTTTCTTTTGCGCCGCATGGAAAATGGGACTGTGCAGACCACCTGATGCCCTTTATGAAATTTGTAGTCGCCCTGCCCGGGCAGACCGTTGATGTAACAAAGAAAGGCGTTATTGCTAACGGAAAAATTCTGCCAAATAGCAAAGTGGTTACGTCCATCTGGGACGGCAAGCTCAAAGTCATTCATTTGCCCTACGGAAAATACACGGTGCCCAAAGGCATGTTCTGGGAATACGCCCCTGGCAACAAAGCCTACACCAGTGCCTACTACGGCCCGGTACCAGAGAAAAATATCCTGGGATCCATTCATCCAGTGCCATTCTTAACCATCCCCGGCAGTCAATACTGGCTCAAACAGTGATACCGCTTCTCGCCATGTGCATTATATGACGAAGCCATATTCTGTGGCATTCGCATGAAAGGGTGGTGACTTATGAAGCATTTATTTATTGCATTGGAGAACTTGGGTGGAGGTGCATTGCACCACACAATCGCATTCTTACTGAGTGGCACCCTCCCTGCCTACCTAACCTGGGCTGGCGGCATACTTTTATGTCTTATTTTGCTATCGCCACAGCTTCAGATGTTGCTGGTGATCGTCTTTGAACTCATAGCAGAAATGGATGTACTGGGACTGATCGCCAGTGTGGTTATGATGATATTTTTTCCACTTGCCATTCTGATAGGCGTTTTTTTAGTCCTGATTTTCCTCATCAATTGGATTATCGGGTTCACCACACCAGAACCGCGTCGTCGTTACTAACCAGGATGAAGCCATGATACCTGTTCAGCAGCTTGTTACCCAATGTGCGCCTTTTGTAGCCCCGTCTACCATGTCCGCTATTGTGCGAGTAGAATCTGGGGGTAACCCCCTGGTTATCCTTGACAACGCCACTGGCCGTGATTACTACCCACAAACTGTCCAGCAAGGGGCCGCGATTATCCGACATTTACTGAGCATCGGGCACACGCAAATTGACGTAGGCATTGCCCAGGTGGATACGGAAAACTTTGCAGCTTATGGGCTTACCCCTACCACCGCCCTCAATGCCTGCACAAACCTCCGCGTGGGTGCGCGTATCTTGCAAAATGCCTACAAGCAGGCATCCACCACCTACGGCCCCGGCCAAACGGCCTTGTACCATGCTTTCCAAGCCTACAACTCTGGTCGGTTAATTGGTGATCCAGGGTATGCCAATAAAATACTGGCTGCAGCCGGAGTCCCTGTTTTCGTGGGTAGTAACGGCATCATCCGTTACCAGCACACGCGAGCATATCACCCATTCATTTTGTACTGGAAAGATGCAAAATCCACAGCACATAGGCCACTCTATGTAGATACTCACTACCACTTGCGTGGTCTGACTGGTGCAGTGGCATGGTGACAGCCATTCTTGTGCCAAAAAAACTTACACCGCATGCAGACCACACGCACACCGCACACTCACCCATATAAAAAAATTTATTGGCCTATCCGAAAAGTGAATACCGCATGCAGACCTCATGCACACCGCATATTCCCGCACTTGGCTTTTACGGTAGATAGTTTTTAGCCAATACCCAAATGCATGTGAAGAATAATAATATCTTCACCATCCACGTCTGTCCCATACTCAAAAGCCCCTATCATACTCAGCGCATCATCAAGATCATCGGCGCTGATGAGGTTCCCATATTGCTCAAGGGCTGCATCCCGGCTCATAATCCCGTCATGCACATCTTGCGCAATTTCATGCGTGAAATTCACCATACTTGTCATTTTACATCTCCTTGGGCCTCTTGGCCCGTCACTGTTAAAGAATGATTCCAGAACTTATGGTGCCCACGATGGTGCGGGCGCCTTGGTCCAGGTTTCGGTGGAGTCGTTCCAGTATCCCCACTGGCCGGTGTACGGGTTATACAGAATAGGGTCTACATGATTAAACCCAGGTTCCAGCAGGTTAATGGAGTTTGGCCCCCAGAAGTTTATTAAAGGAAGGTCACCCCCAACTGATCCAGGTGTACCTGTAGGCACAGGAACAATGGCTGGGTAGCCAATTTGATAAGTATTACCAGAGCTAGACCCAGCACAGTTATTACCGGAGGCAAAACTGGACCCTGAATTGGGTGTGAATTGCCCGGTAAGATTGTTGGTGAAGTAGGTATACAGCCCCTCAGAAACCAACATCTCCCTGACATCCTCGGCTACAGTGGGGTCCACGGACTGAAGATCAAGAGAGACACAAGCTGGTGATCCGCCCGCTTCAATGGTATCCGGGTTTTCCTGGATTACTGCATTATAAATGGTCTGTCTGGGTCCATCTTGGCCCCCCAGCGAGAACTTCTCAGGGGCGTATGCAGTACGCACCAGTTCTGTTTGCGAGTATTTTTGTGGGGTCTGATTTCCCCACGAGTAGAAAGGCTTTTCCATAATCCCAGTGCCTTGAGTTGGTGCGCCCAGGCTTACGCTAACTCCAGATAGTGACTCTGCTTCTGATGCCTGTATCTGGTGAATATCTTGCTGAAAGTCCGTCACTATATCTGTCGCTTTCGCAGCTTCGACATGCTGGTAATAAAGCGGCAACACAATGGCTGACAAAATGCCGATGATGGCTATTACCATCATCAGCTCCATGAGTGTAAAGCCCTGCTCAGTTTTCTTCTTGGTACTCATGAATAATGCCCCCAGCACAAAGTCCTCACTAATAGATCATGTATAGCACCTTATGTTCTGTTAAAAAGAATAGGCTCAACACTTCACCGGCCTTGCCCCCCAGACAAGGCAGACAGGTCCGATACATTCCGGCTACGAAGACCACGGCTATGTGAATGTTGATAATGAAGTAGATCACTCAACCGCAAATCGTCGCTTACTTCCGGGGGAACGAGGTCAATCTCGGCCAGTGCATTTTGCACGTCCTGTAACTCCAGACTACCCGCCTCCACGTCTCCCGAAACGGCCCCCATGCCAGCACCACCGTCCACTATCTCATCCTCACCATCATCTATCTTATCGTCTTCAGAAACGGTTTCTGCCTCACCATCCATAATGGTTTCTGCACCCCCGTTTATATCCGTGCCTGCCAGGTCATCTGGGGGTTCATCATCAAATTCAGGCTCGCCCGCCATACCCGTATCAGCAGGTAATGCACCCCCCTCTGCGGTTTCTTCGTAGCTGTCGGTGCTGTCATCGTCAAGCTGGGAGTAAAAGTCAGCAGGCATATCCACATCATCCGATTCCGGGGGTGCCCCTACCCCTCCGCTTTCCCCAAAAATATCCCGGTAGTTTTTTGGTTGGCTGGTTATGTCACTTTGAAGGGGTGCTGGGATCTGTGCTCTTTTCAAAAAACGTGGGTCTTTGAAATAGAGCATCTGCTGGCCATAAATGGGGGCGAAACCTGCAACGAGTATGAGCATGTCACCCGCTTTGACGATGTTGCTGCCTTCCTTCACCGGCCCCTGCAAGCGCAAAACTTCATCTGGCGTCAAAAGCTCCCTAGCTTGATAAGTAATCGAGCGGGATTGCCCTTTCTGGGAGGGCAGGAATCCGCCCTCAAAAGACTGGTTGGTGTTTTCCATCACTACGGTCTTTTTACCCAGCATCCGACTAACCCATTCCGCCGTTTGCACTTCGTTCGGCGCGTAGATAATCCTCACATGGCAGTTATTGATGATCGCCATAGCCCCGGATTTTCCATACGCATGAGCCTCGTCCTCCAGTTGTGACTTGTCTTGCACAATCAAGAACAGCTTGACGTTGTACCCTGCCAAAAATGCGATGGTATCCTGGAACACATCCATCTTGCCCAGGCTGGGGAACTCATCGAGCAGCAGCATTAGATGATGCTTACCTACACACTCCATGCGGCCACCCTTTTCCACCAGCCGATCTGCAGAGGTAAACTTGGAAGCAATCAGGTTGAGTACCAGACGAATTAGCGGTTTCAGGCGGTTCTTGTCTTCCGGTGAGGTTACCAAGTACAAAGAAACCGGATCCTCACAATCCTGCAAATCCATGACGTGAAAATCGCTGTATTCTGTCCAGCCGGCCACAATCGGGTCACGGTAGAGGCTTAAAAAGCTCATCATCGTTGAAATGACCCCAGTCTTCTCATTCTCTGCTTTGTTAATCATTTCTTTGGCCGATTGCGCAATGACTGGATGCACTTTAACAGCATTACCATGTTGGTCTTTCCAGCGGAACCGGCCCTCTGGGTCATGTTCAACTTTCATCATTTTATCGAAGGCTTCATCCACATCCTTCAACTCTGGGTCATTCAGATAAGCTGCTACCCCCCGCAATGTTTTATCCGGTTCAGCGTACAGAACATGCAGAACCACGGATGTGAGCAAAATAAAACCCGTTTTCTGCCAGTGGTCATTTAAGCCCTTACCATCAGGGTCAACAATCATCATGGCAATGTTCATCACGTCTTTCACTTCAAATTGTGTACCGATGCGGACCTCTTCCAGCGGATTAAAATGGCAGCACTGAGCCAGTTGACTCCCTACATCCTCATCACCGGCCAACCCAAACCCAGGATTGAATTTCAAGACCCTCTGGCCGATGGACCGGCGATAACCCGCAGTCAGTAGGTAGTTCTCACCCTTAATGTCATGGGTCACCACAGATTCTTTCCAGCCACCGAGTAGTGTTGGCAGAACCAATCCTACCCCCTTGCCGGAACGGGTAGGGGCAAAAGCGATAATGTGCTCAGACCCGGAATGTTGCAGGTATTTTAAGTGTCCTTTGTCGTCTGGATAGCCCCCCACATAACAGATTTTGAAGGACGACTTAGACCCTTTGGCCGGTAGCAAAGCCATCTGCTCAACTTCTTTGGGGGTAGCCCAGTGTGCGGAACCGTGCAAGTCCGTTTCGTATAGGGCTTTTTGCTTTCTACCTGAGCTAATGAACTGAAAAACCGCGACCGATACCACGGCTATGACCGTAAGCGTTGCGGCACTGAAAGTAACGTGCTGCATCATGGGGTACTGCCAGTACGTCATGTACGCTTTATATATGGCGTATGGGCTGTAAAGTGGAAGAGAGCCTAGATGCAGCGGGACGTATCCCTGAAAGAAATTTCTGGAATACTTGCCCATAAAAAACATCACCGCCATTGTCGAGAAAGCGTAGCTTCCGAAGACGGCAGTGATGACAGTGAGCGCCACAGCCAAAAACGGCGCATCACGCGCCGCTTTCTGAGCCCTGTAATCGATGACGTTTTGGTTAGGTGTGTGCATAGATTTTTACCACTCCAGGGTCAACTCATTTTGAGGATATGCTATGGTCAAGATACAATTTCAAATAGAGATTCGCCGTAGCCAAGATAGCAGAAGATTCAGCTTCAGATCTGCGTGACGTCTCTTGGGCTGCTTGGATAATAAAGGGATGTACTTTAACCTGCTCCCCTTTCCGATCCGTCCAGTGAAATCTTCCATCAGGATCGTGTCCAATCTGCATTATTTTTTCAAAAGCAGCATTTATGTCCGTAATGTTCCCTAAATAAGCTGCTACACCCCGCAAAGTTTTATCCGGTTCAGCATACAGAACATGCAGAATCACGGATGTGAGCAAAATAAAACTCGTTTTCTGCCAGTGGGTATCCGATTCTTCACCATCCGGGTAGACAAGCATTGCGGCAACTTCCATTGCGGCCCTTACGTCAAGGGGTGCATCGAAGCGCACTTTTTCTAGCGGGTAGCTGATGCCGTCACGGTTCTGTTCGTTGATACTGTTCTCTGTATGCATATTCATCGTGATTTCCTCATGAAATTAGGTTGGTATCCTATGTATAGCACCCAGCATAACAGGATAGGCGACACATCCAAATTTCATCCGGTCCCTCAATCCGTAAAATCAAAGAGGGGCTTATACCAGAACACGTCTCCTGTTGCCGTTTGATACTCAATGCCAATATCTTCCCCATATTTTGCGCGAAGCTGGGCAGCTTTTTTC
>NZ_JBYCKP010000569.1:0-1366 GCF_057473445.1 Acidithiobacillus sp. TH-A36
GCCGCTGGGAAATCGGAGTGCGGGTCGAAATGCCGGAACCGGAACCACGTCAACCGCGCAGAGTGGGGACGTGGCAACCGCGCTGGCACGCGGAACCAGATGGTAGTGTCCTGGTCGGTGAATTGCATATCGACTATCTCGACCGTACATCCAAAGACATCCAGTATCATCTACCCGCAGGCGTCATCAGTAGGGCCAGAAAAGCCCATCATCTTTCGATCACCGGCGAAGATACCGAGATCTACCATCATTTCGTGAACTGGCGTCAGGATCAGTATTTCAAGATCGCCAAAGACATTACACATCGGGTGGATCTGCTCAAGGTGGTTACGGCGAATACCAATCTGGCGGCCCGGAATGATCAGCCAAGATACCGGGCTTTTGTCTCATCCGGGAAGCTCTCTGCCATGATTGTTGCTACCTGTCGGCGCGAGGGACTGATTATTGTCAAATGACAAGTGTAGGGCGATCTTGTCTTGTGCAATCTTTAACATTATAGTGTATGGGTTAATTAAATGCAGAAATGGTCCGTGGAAACCATCCATCACAAAATTCCGAAAAAGGCGAAAACGCATCATCGCTACGGATGGATTTTGTTGGGATTGGGTGGCGCAAGCCTAATGCTTGGCATGGGGATTTTCTGGGTGCTGCAAACGGGGATACTGAATTGGATCATGACGTTGATCAGAAACTCTTAGAAGAGGAAGCGCAAAAGCTAGTCGCGCTTCCGCCGGTTCAGTTTGCAGGATTCATACTGACGATGATGTTCACGAAGATTCTGCATCCCAGGGGGATAAAAAATATGGTCGTGGTAGTCAATGGTAGTGTAATTGCACTGGGAGAAAAGGAAGTTCTGCAGAACGTGCTCGATGCAAAAACTGCGCTAGCCGGAGAAATTGCCAAAATCAAGGGGAACGCCTGATGTTCGGAAGAAACAAAAAAACATCCGTAGAAAACGCAGAAACTCAGGCAGAACCGCAAACAGAGGCTAATCTCTCTGAAGAAAATGCCTCTGAAGTAAACGAAAAAAGCACCGTACCGGAACGCACACCGATCAGTGGTATCGCAGGCGGAAGCAGCAAGGTTAAAGCCAGCAAGAAAAAGCTGATCTGGGGCGGCCTCGCGGTTTTCGTGGTGGCCATCATGATCGCCAATAAAGTGATGGTGCCCAAACACCCCGATGACGGGGTGAAAACCAGTGCTCAAACCACAAGCGCACAGAACGCAGCGTTACCCTCCATGCACATCAGTATGCAGCCCACACATCCAGCCAAAACAGCGCGGGACGCCCTGCCAGCAGTACCGGCGAATGGTGCGTTGATGGCGATGCAGCCGGTTCCCCCCGCAAATCACAACCTGACATCTC
>NZ_JBYCKP010000570.1:0-1508 GCF_057473445.1 Acidithiobacillus sp. TH-A36
GTATCAAAAAACATATGCACAGCCGTGACGCTGCCCACACGGGCCCCTTCCAGCATGACGGCGGCACCGGTTTTCAAGCCCTGTGGACCTCCGGGCAAGCGCATTTGATAGGCCACGGCATTTTCGACCGGCGCATTTTCAGCCGCAGCAGCACTGGCATAAAGGGGAAATTGCGCATTATTGTCCACGCTGCTGCCGGTTTTGGGGGTGGAAAAACTGATGGCCCCGCTGATTAATGCCGGAATGGCAGGTATATGCACGCCGGGGTGCTCGCCAAACAGACTGACAGCGATGTTACCTGAACTCCAGAAACGGCTGCGCGCATTGACCAGATGCTGGTTTGTTTCGGGAATAAAGGCATAAATATCGAACCCTTCCCCATTTTTTTGCAAGGTTTCGCCGCGAATTTCACCGACCTGTTCGCCCCGGAACAAAATGGGTGCTCCACGAGAAATATTGCCTTTTTCCGGGGCGTGCAAAATGAGGGTGATACCTTTGGATTCGCTTTTCAGTACAGGTTCTTCATCCAGTCCGATGACATGATGGCGTGTGGGGCCACTATGCGGGTCAATACCTATATAGGGTCCGGCAATAATGGATTTGAGGGAGCTGAGGTCGGAAAAACTGACTTTTTCACCGGCAACCCAGTAGCGTGTACCTTTGCCCAGATGATGCGCCATGTAATTATCAAAACGCATGGAAACTGAAATTTCTCCAAGGGATTTTGACAGCTTGACAGCGGTAACATGTCCAACCGTAACGCCCCTATATTTCACTACGGTATGGTTAGCTTTGATGCCACCCATAGTCGGAAATTGCACGGTCACTGTCGGACCCTGTTCCATATAGCTGCGTAAAGCCAGCCAGGCGACAATGGCAAGGGCCGCGACAGGCACGGCCCAGATCAGACCGGGCCAGCGGGAGCGTCGAATTTTTGCAGTTGGCAAAGGATTATTCATGAGGTTCCATTAGATAAGCGGCCCAGAGTGCGCGGGGATCAAAGAATTCTGTCGCTATCATGGTCAGGACGACTACCGCGAGAAAGGCGGGAAGTGCATCGCCCACATAAACCGCCAGTAATCCGGATAAGTGCATCAAGGGCAGAAAAACGGTAACGGTAAATACATCGACATGTGACCAGCGGCCAATGGTTTTTATCAGACGATAGATGGCGGTTTTCAATCTGAGCTGTTTGACCGAGTGGGTCCGTACGGAAATAAAAAACCAGCTCAAAGAAAAAAGCTTCAAAAAAGGAATCACAATGCTGGCCATAAAAATGATGGCGGCAAAAAGCAGGAAGTGCGCATCAATCAGTTTCATGACGCCGGTCATAATCGTATAGCCCTCCATTTTTCCTATTTGATAGTTATATTCCATAGGATAAAGATAGGCGAAGGGATAACAAAAAAATCCTGCCAGGGTAAATGCCATGGTCCGCATGGTGGAGTAGGGTTTATAATGCCAGACCCTGGCTGCGCAGCGTGGGCAGGCTTGTCCTTCCTGATGGG
>NZ_JBYCKP010000571.1:0-2797 GCF_057473445.1 Acidithiobacillus sp. TH-A36
CAGCTGGTTTGCCCGACAAACCCCTGCCGCACCTGCTGGTTATCAGGGGCGCACGGACACAGGTGAAGCACCTGCCCAGTGGCAACGTGAGTTACAAAACTATACAGCCACCAAGGAAAGTGAACGGGCCGGGCATCCTGCTGCACAAAATCCTGCCAACAAAGGGTTTGCCCCAGGGCAAAGACGCATGTCTTTTGCGGAACAGGAAAAACTGTTGCGGGAAATTGCCAGCGCCCCCAAAGGCGAAAAACCCAAAGATCATTAGGTGGGCCTGGATGTTAGGATGGTTCCGGCAAGAGCGAAAAGCGCCTAATATAGCCTTTAAGGGCCGCATGGTTGGCCAAATGAGGGCGTTAAACCCTCTCTGATGATCGATACCAAGGAGCAACCTAGGATGAATGCCATTTTACCATCCATCATCTCCGAGTTTGAAACCGCCGAGCAGGAGGCCAGCTACACGGCTTGGCTGCAGGCCAAGACGGCCGCCAGCATAGCTGACCAGCGCCCGGGCATCCCGCACGATGAGATTGAGAGGCGCATGGCCGAGCGACTAGCACGGCTCAGACAGCGCAAGACGCCCTGATGATGCTACCCATCTTCTGGCTTGAGTCGGCCGACGCCGATCTGGCCGCCATCATAGACTACATTGGTCAGTACGATGTGAGCGCAGCCGAACGCTTGTGGGAACGCCTGCGCGTCTGCGTGTTGCCACTATCAGAGCACCCTTACCTGTACCGCATCAGCGATCGAGTGCCAGGATTACGTGAAATCATCGCACACCCAAACTACATCGTGCTCTATCGTGTCACGGCCACCTGCATAGAGATCGTGAACGTGGTACATGCTCGCCGTGAGTTCCCCTGTTTCAATTCAAAATAATTAGCCTCATCACCCTTTAGGGCGCAGCGATAGAGATGCCACCACTCGCTTCCGCTATTAAAGGCGCTTCGATCTTGGGAAAAAGTGGCGGAACCTTCTCTATCGTGAAATCTGCCAGTAGCTGGCCCTCCGTGACATAGGTTTTGAAGCTCGCCGCATCCAGCGTAATTTTCAAGGCTCTACCCATTTTCAGGGTAATTTCGGGCATAATGGGATGTAGAAGTAGTGCCACCTTCGCTAGTAAGTTAGCGATAACACCCAGTAGAGCCTGCACTTCTGCCTCTTTGCCCTTTTTCATTCTTACCCGGGGCTTGGCGGTGTCTATGGCTTTATTCCCCATGGAAAGGATTCGCCACAGATATTCCAAATAGCGGTTGATTTGAATATCCACCATCAGCTGATCCAGTTCGCCTATCACCGTCTGAATCCGTTTCAGCTCTTCACTGTAGTATTTTTCGCATTGCCCGGAAACGATGACCCCATCGAAGTATTTATAGCTCATTCCGATAAGCCGATTGAGCAAATTACCAAGATCATTTCCCAGATCGTTGTTTATGCGATCTATGAGTGCCCGCTGTCCAAAATCACCGTCTTGACCAAATGGAACGGCCATGTGCGTAAAAACCAGAAAAGTCAGGTTCGCTCAAACCTATTTTTCCTTTTCAAACATCGCCAGATAGCGTTCTTTGGGTAAGGGGAGCTGTTTGGCCACCGCCAGAAAATCTGCCAGATGCAGGGGTGAACTCATTCCCACCAGGGTGACACCGATGCCCGGCGTCGAGCGCACAAACTGAATGGCCCGTTGCGCCGCATTGGCCAGTTCGGGAATTCCTTCCTGCAAGGAGGGGATTTCTTCCTGGGCCAGCAATCCTTTGCCCAGGGTATGGCTGGCCATGACGGTCAGCTTGAGCTGAAAAGCGGCCTGAATGGTCGAACCAATATTTCCCTGTCCGGTAACCTGACTGAAGCGCGTATAGGCTTCGGGCATCAGGGCATTAAAGGGAAGTTCTACTACCCGCAGATGGTGTCTGTTACCTTCACCAGCTGCCTTCTCGGCCAGGCCAATCAGACTGGTCAGGGACTGGAACAGGGTGTGATCGGTTTCCACCCGACAGGCGTTGAAGGTAGAGATGCCATAATAACGAATTTTGTTTTCATTGACCGCCTGTTCCAACACGGTAAAGACCTGGATCAACTTCTGGTACATGCGTTCTTTGCCAATCAGCGGAATATGCACCTCCGGCTGATCCACCAGAAACACATCCAGGGTTTCCAGACCGGTTTGGCTGCGTAAATCATCCAGTTGCCAGGCAATATATTCGGGACTCAGACAATGCACATTCTGGGCGAGGTCTTCTTCCTTGCCCAGGCCTTTGGCGACCACTTCCTCACGGAAAAAGGCGAGAGGATCTTCGGGACGCCCGCCCGTGAAGGTCAGGAACCCGCCCTTGCCCACCACGAAAAACTCCTCGCGGAGAATTCCCGCCGCCATGGCCTTGGCAATACCCGCCCCCACCGCCCGACCGGCCCGGCCAAAACGATAATTCGCACCGGTATCAATCACGTTAATCCCGGACTGCAGGGCCTGAGCGACAATGGCCGCCACGGCCAGATCCGTCACATCATCCACCGCGCCGGGGAATGTACCTACCCCCAAGGAGGACAGCTTGATGCGGGTATTCAGAAAATCACTGAAATGTTCTTCCGCCAGAGTCTCTGCAAAACGCGCTACATAGGCCTTACTGCCGACACTATTGGCGGCCCCGGGAATCAATGTGTTATCCGCAGCATTCACGCAGCGTTTCTCCTGTTTGCAAAAAGGGGATGATGGTGGAACAGATACTCCAGACGATCGGTCACTTCGCTTCGCAAGGGACCCGGCAAGGGCAGATCATCCAGATACTGGAATTGCCGGCTA
>NZ_JBYCKP010000572.1:0-1930 GCF_057473445.1 Acidithiobacillus sp. TH-A36
AATTATTAATTATGTATGCCAGACAAATCAATGCGTCATGACACGTCATGACGTGTCATGAAAATCTGTATGACATATCATGGATTAATCATCAATAGTTAGCTTTAATGCGTACATTATTGAGCGTTACCAAAAAAGTTACGATATGTTTATATGTAAAATAAAACGTAATAATAAGTAACAAAAAATGATTTAAATATTTGTATAACATGTTGTTAAATAATTAAGAATATAATTTATCCATTAATTGCCTTGTTACCAATAAATTTAAATCCGAATCACTCGCGGTGATAATATTAAGGATTTATTCTGTGGCATGGTTGTTGCTTTTGGTTGCTGGCAATCAGTGGCAATCAGCTGTGTTAGCAAAAATCTGAAGTCCTTTTTAGGAGGAGGTTATGGATAAATTGAATATGAACGTCGTCAAATCGATGAAAGGTAAAGGATTGGCCGTTGCAATTACTTGTGCATTGGGTGCGATGGCGCCGCTGACCGCCAATGCGGCGATCGGGGCTGCCAGCCTGTTTGGCCAGGGCCGCATTTTGGGTAGTGGGGCAGTAACCGCGATAAACGGTGCTGCTGGTGGTGGTATCAACCCTTGGGCAGTGATTTCGGGTTATGGCACCAATCAGCAAATTGGCGCGACTGCTTTTTATTCGCACCTGTTATTAAGTAACTACAACGTAGATATATATGGAGCCGCAGTTGGATTGTTTAACCGTTTTGAGGTTTCTTTCGCGCGCCAAAGTTTTAGTGTAGGAAATACTGGAAACGATCTTGATGCAGCTATCAATAGTTATGCGTATGGTTTGCATCATATTAGTCCAAGTGCTGAACAACTGGGTGCGCCTGCTTCTCAAACCTTGGGATTGTCCGGCCCCGCGTTTTTTGGAAACAGCTATGAATTAAACCAGGATATTGTTGGGATCAAGGCCAGACTGTTTGGTAATATTGTCTACGATCAGAACTGGTGGGAGCCGGAAGTTTCTGTCGGGGTAGATTTTCACCATAGTGAAATGCCCAAGAATTTGGCGGCCACATTGGGTGTAACGCGCAATGGCGTCAGCTATTATCTTTCTGCGACCAAGGTATGGATCAATGGATTATTTGGTTTAACGACATTAGCTGACGTGAATATCGATGTAACCAATGCTAACCAGCAAGGCCTTTTAGGGTTTGGTGGTGTTAATGGTATGGGCTACAAGGTGATACCCGCAGCATCCGTAGGTGTCTTTCTGAATCGTCATGTTGTATTGGGCGCAGAATATCGGGATATGCCGCAGAATCAGTTGATTGCTAACTCAGGACCGCTAAAAGGTCTTGGTGATGCGGTTTCAAAAACCAGTTCTTGGAAAGATGTCTATGTCGCTTGGTTCCCCTACAAGCAGCTTTCGCTGACAGCAGCCTATTTGGATCTGGGTACCATCGCAACCGTTAAAAACCAGAACGGCCTGTATCTGTCTCTGACCACCAGCTTCTGACCTAATTTAAGAGGAGTTTACCATGTCATTTATACCAACCTCTTCCCGTCTTTCGGCAGTAGCCAAGGGCGTCGCTCTGGCGGCAGGGTTTACGGCTGTTGCCATGATGGGGATTTCGACGGCATCCGCTCAGGATTACTATGCCCAGTACGGCGGCAAGGCCGGTATTACGGCGTTGATCAATACGTTTGTGGGTAATGTGGCTGCAGATCCGCATATCAACTACTACTTCGCACATACCAATATCCCCCACCTGAAGTACGAATTGGTGCAGCAGGTGTGTATGGCGGTGGGTGGTCCCTGCAAGTACACCGGGCTGAGCATGCGTAAAACCCATGAAGGAATGGGTGTGACAACGGCAGCCTTCAATTATCTGGCTCAGGATATGATGGATGCGATGCAAACCCGAAAGATTCCCATGGCGGCACAGAATTACCTGATTGCCATTC
>NZ_JBYCKP010000573.1:0-5322 GCF_057473445.1 Acidithiobacillus sp. TH-A36
CCTAAAATCCGTGATTTTTTCATTTGTATCCTCCGCCCACAGTTGTGTCGCTAATGACACGGTGATTGTGTCTTATCGGGAACAGTGTTGCAAGAACGTTGATCTATCAATTTTTTAATCCAATTATCAGCGCTTAAAATATGGGTATATTAGCAACAATAAATATTACTGGATTTTGGGGAATCCCCATTAAAAAAGGGACCGAAGCCCCTTTTTCATTCAGCCAATTTATCATGAATCGGCTGGATGTTCATCCCAAAAGCCTGTCAGCCCGGGAATTGCAGGTCCTGCAAACGCATCTGCCGACGCACGATTTCCACATCTTCCTTGTTGAGGGCGAAGGGGAAAGAACGAATGTCCGAGGGCGAAGAATCCCCATAGGGACGGTTGCAGGCGCTGACTTCTTCATCGTCTTTGCCGGGGCAGCCGGAAGTCTGGAAAGGCTTACCGGAGTTGATAATGTCTTCCAGCTCTGCTTCGGGGTAGCCGAAGTCCACGACCCGGCCATATTCGTCGAATTTCATGTCATCGTAGCGGCCACCGGCATAGTCAATGAGGAAGCGGCCCAACTGAACGCGACGCCAATGATCCTGAGGAACCGGATCCCAGTCTTCCATCATGGAACCCTTCTCCGGGAAAAAGGCAAACATGTGATTATGACCGCCCATATCCTTCATTTTCTGACAGACTTCAAGAATTTCCTGTTCGGTTTCACCCATGCCACAAATCAGATGGGCGCCAAATTTTTCCGGCCCATAAATTTCGGCGGCCCATTCAATGGTCTGCCAGTATTTATCCCAGGAATGCGGGCTTTGTACGGTTTTACCACGGGTCCGCTCAAAAATTTCGGGGGTTACCGCATCCAGAGCTACCGTAAAAATGTCCGCACCGGCTTCCTTGAGGTTGATGAGATCCTGCTTTTCCATGGTGGTCGGATTGGAAAGAATGGAAACCGGAATATGGGGGGCAACTTCCATCCAGCGTTTGAGCATGGTCATGGTGTCATTGTCTGAATCGGGGTGGGTGATCATGCTGATACACATGCGCTGAAAATCACCCTTGTCGCTGTTCTGGGCAATGCGTTCGAGCATTTCGTCCACCCGTACCGTCGGCCAGTCCACCCGAATGAAATTGCGGTCGGCATAATCGCGGCTTTCTTCGCGATGGCGGGCCAGACCACAGTAGGTGCAGTTGGCGCGGCAACCTTCCGGGTAGGTCATCAGCAGATTCAGGCAGTTGGTACAGGAGGTGCGATGCATCACGCCGGGCACCAGACCCAGGGTAATGGCTGCCGCCGTACTTAACTGCACATAGTCCGGGGAACGCATCGTCGGTGTTTTGACGAAATAATCCGGGCGATAAAAATTTAGGGTCTGAGAATTTTCTTCGACTACCGCACTCATGGACGTTCCTCCTGTCAATCTGCCTTAAGCGGCAAAGTATTCATCAAAAGCGATCCAGGCGGATCGCATTACCTGGTCTTCCCGGGCTGCAGGCTTGCGCCATACAGCTTCCAAAGATGTTCTGCGCTGCACAGCCCGGCGCAAAGCGGGTCCGAACTGATCCTGCATATCTTCTTCATAACTTTCCAGCGCGTCTTCATCGCCGGACAGAAAAGCGGCAGCGGCCAAACCGACGGCTTCCCCACTGATGACCGCCGCAGGGATGCCAGCACCCGTAATGGGATGCGTCAATCCGGCGGCATCCCCACAAAGCAAAACATTACCGTGGATCATGGGGCGCAAACCGCCAACGGGTATGGCGCCACCGGTTCTACCGAGCACTTCTGGGCCAATAATGCCGCGCTCCACCATCTGCTGATGGAGATGTTCGAGAGGTAATTTGAGATTATCCTCAAAGCGTTTATCCGCCCCCAAACCCAAATTGGCAACGGGTCCACGCGGAAACAGCCAGCCGTAACCACCTGGAAAAGCATCAGACAGAAAAATATCCGTATCCGCATAGGGATGACTCAAGGGTACCGTGTATTGCCGGGTATAAACCACCTGCTGATGGGGCAGCCCAATCGCCTCAGCAACCGGGCTATGCGGACCATCTGCGGCAACCATCAGCAAGGGTTCAACCGCTTGAAGCTCACCTGAACACAACTTGATTTGGGCGTGGCGACCATCCCAGGCAAGAAAGGTGCTGCGTGTTTTCACCTCAGCCCCGGCGGCCTGAGCGAGCTCTGCCAGTCCCTGATCAAAACGTCCCCGGTCAATCATGATACCGGGGAAGACACTATGGTGTTCCAAGCCGGAGGGAAGAACGGTCATCATGCCTGCCACATCCTGCACCCGCGCCCGGGTCTCATGAACAGTGCGCAATAAGGGCATGGGGACAAATTCTGCACATTGTACCGGAATACCAATTTGTGCCCGACGATCCACACACAGTACCCGCAGTCCCTTATCGGCGGCAGCACGGGCAGCGGCAGTTCCGGCCGGGCCGGCACCGACAATCAGCAGATCCAGCTTGATGTTATTCATGGCTGCTCCGCTGCCATACGCAGCACACTGGCGAAGTGTTCAGCCTGCAAACCAAAGCCATCAATATGTTGCTGCACAAACAGCTCAGTCAGAATGCTGTCCACGTCATTCAGATGCACATTACGCAGGGCGGCTTCCATATCGACGATGGCGCGGCGGGGCTGGATGAAGTAATCGCCGCTGAAATGCACCTGACGCACCCGATTACCAAAGCTATCCCAGAGGATTTCTGCCTGCAGGGTTCCTCCCGGCGCACGCAGACTGGCTTTGCGCAGTGGCATACCGTCGCGGGCACGGTTATTCACACCCAACCATTCCGGATCGCGGACTTCAGTCAACATCTCGGGCAGCAAGGCCATGACCGGTTCCGGCATTTTTCCTGTTTCAAAACACAGCCCCAAGTGTAAGCGGAAACCTTCCAGCAGGGCCTCTTGAACCATGCTTAGCTCAGGCGCTGCGCCCAGCAGAGCTCTTAAACTGGTGACCCGATCGGCTACTGATGCAATGGCATGGGCATCCAGCTTTTCCACGGGAACCCGGAGGACCCGCAGCATTCTGGGTATGTCCAGATCCACCAGCACGGTACCCTGGAAAAGCAAAACATCGCCGTCCATGATACCGCCCGTACCAGAGATTTTTTTGCCTTCCACTTCAATATCATTACGCGGACGGAAACGGGCATTGACCCCCAGCTTCGACAAACCTGCCGCAGCCGCCAGACATATTTGTCGGGAGACTGCCGCCATGTCACCTTTGGGCAGAGCACCCCGATGACAGACCAGTTCCCAGCCAATTTGGGTCGGATCAAAAATCAACGCACCGCCACCAGTAAGCCGGCGCTGCACAGCAATGCTCTCTTCCCGGCAAAAATCCAGATTCAATTCCTGATCCGGAGACTGGTGGTAACCCACCAGCGCCGATTCTTCAAAGCGCAAAAAGCGGAAAATATTGGGAATGGCCTGATCGGCCATGGCCTGCAGCAAGGCTTTGTCCAGCGCCATGTTTTCATCGGCTGGACGCAAACCCGTATCCACGACCAGCCAGGGAGCCTGAACAACAGGGTTCATTGCGGGTGAACCCGATGCTGCGGCAAGCTGTTCACAAGTACCACGTACATTGCTCAGGCCGTGAAGACGATGGGAATATCGCGCAATTGGGTGCGACGCTTTGGAGCAGCAGGTACGTAATCCAGAGGCATGGTCGTGGACTCGTCGCCCATACTGAGCACTTCTTCGCCGACAATCATGGAGCAGCAGGACGGGGTCACGAACACATCCCGTTCAAGATGTTTGGCCAATGCCAACATACCATCGGAGGGGAATGCCACACCATTGAGACCTGCCATGACCGCGTAGGTATCGGTAATGGAACGATGAACGCCCGATGGGCGCGCACAACCGAGCAACACGGGAGTCTCTGGAAGTGCAGCACGGGCATCCATAAAGAATTTACCGACTTCATCGGTGGGCGGGGTCACAAAAGGACGACTGGAAGAGGCATACTGGGGCATAATCACGACCAGCACCAAGGCACTGGGCAGATGCCGTTGAATGATTTCCAGCGAATTCCACTCACCCAGCAGTTCTCCATAATGCAAACCGATGACAATGTGGGGAACAACCTTCATTGATGTGGCAACCAAAGCCTCCAGGGCCGCCTCAAAGTCATCCACAGTGCGACGCAGATGATAGACCTGATTGATGGTGTCCTGGGCGCCGATCACATCCATCATCGCTACATCAACGCCCGCATCTTCCATGCCTCTGGCAAACTCAGGGGTAGCAATACCCGTATGCATGGCAATTTGCAGGTTGGGGTAACGATCCTTGATTTTGCGCACCATGGGGAAATACGGTTCATAATGGACCACATTCTGGTGGTCCGACCCCCCGGACAGGAGCAGACCACGACCACCGTCCAGAACAATCTGATCGACCAGGCGATCCAGTTCTTCAGGACTGCGTACCGGAATCATGGGTTCCAGAATTTTGGCCTTACAGTGGTCACACTGGAGTTTGCAGTCACCACCGGTAATGGAGATGGCCGGGAACGCATTTTTACCACAAGCAGAAACTTCCGAAGTCTCGTGGTGTTTGAATGAAGGGGTATAGAAATTGATACGACCCACCTGACTGCCAGCCAGGCCAGACCACCGCTCCCGCATGGATTCGACCAGATCAGCGTTGAGCGTCAGATCCTCTAATGCTTCCACTTGCGAAACAGCGTTTAACCATGGGTTCATATTAATTTCCATCCTTGTCAACCATTAAGAAAGCTAGACGGCCGCAAAATGCGGCCGTCTGACTGGATAGGGCTATCTGAATAACTCAGCAGCCGCCAAAACCATCAGCCGTCATCTTTTCTTCAAAAGCGGCCAGAGCGTCAGCACCGGTTTTCAGCTCGCCAGAATCACCCGCAAAGTCAGCTGGAGTCAACTTGGCAATCCAGCCACTACCATAAGGGTCCTTGTTGATCAGGCCCGGGTCCTTGGCTACGTCATCATTGCTGGAAACCACAGTGCCACTCACCGGGCTCTTCAGCGGACCTACCCACTTACCGGATTCAACCGTTGCGGCAGACTTGTCTTTCTTGATGTCTTTTCCAGCACCTTTGGGGGTGTAGGAAACAATCTGGCCGGCCAGAGCACAGGCATAAGAAGTCATACCAATGGTGACACTGCCGTCATCTTCCTTGCGCAACCAAACGTTGTTATCAACGTTGTACATCAAATCTTCGGGGATTTCACAGCCACGTACAGTTCCCATCATTTTCTCCTTCGGGTTTTAAATTAAAAAAACAATAGCCGGTCAACAGACAAAATCAAATCAGCAAG
>NZ_JBYCKP010000574.1:0-5157 GCF_057473445.1 Acidithiobacillus sp. TH-A36
GCCAAACAGGATATACAGCGCCCAACAGACGCCTGCTCCCAGTGCGTAGGCCACGCCGAGCAGGTCGATGCTGTTGCTGGTTTCTCCCATTGGGATCAACAACAATAGGCCGACGATCGCGAGCGCGATCCACAGGAAGTCGACCGCCCGACGTGACGCATAGATTGCTACCGCAAGCGGTCCAGTGAATTCGAGGGCGACCGCAATCCCCAAGGGGACACTGCGCAATGACATATAGAAGAGAAAGTTCATCCCCCCCAATGCCATCCCGTAGACGATGACGGTGCGCAGGGACTTTGCTGTCAGCTTGGCACGCCATGGCCGTAATAGAAGCAGCATGATTACGCTGGCGAAAATCAGGCGCAGAGCGGTAGTACCTTGCGCGCCAACGATAGGGAACATGCTCTTTGCCAGCGAAGCGCCAGACTGGACGGAAGCCATGGCGATCAACAGCAGGCCGATAGGGAACAGTGCCGTGGCCAGGCTGCGAGGGGAGGTGGTCATTGGGGGTGTTTGTCCGAGGTCGTATTGGAAAATGAATCTGGCGCTATGATGCTTAACTGTTTTGAATTGAGCAATATATTGCTCATGCTGGGACGTATATCGTTCTATATAGAGAGTGTTGAGTGATTTTTGGCTCTTTGATAGAAAAATCGAATTAAGGGCTTGACGGCAGATTCTGGAGGCCTATAATTCGCCCCACTTCCGGCGCAGTCGAAACGGAAAACTCCTTGGTAAACAATGAGTTATGTAGGTTTCGGCAGTCAGTTGCTTCAGTTCATCGAAGCCCGCAGGAAGTTGAAAAAGAGGTGTTGACAGCTGCGTGTAACGCTGTAGAATTCGCCTCCCGCTAACGAGTGATCGGAAGCGCAAGTGGTTGAAGTTGTTGAAGAAACCTTCGAAAACTTCTGAAAATAATCACTTGACAGCAAATGAGGCTGCTGTAGAATGCGCGCCTCGGTTGAGACGAAAGATCTTAACCAACCGCTCTTTAACAACTGAATCAAGCAATTCGTGTGGGTGCTTGTGGAGTCAGACTGATAGTCAACAAGATTATCAGCATCACAAGTTACTCCGCGAGAAATCAAAGATGTAACCAACGATTGCTGAGCCAGGTTTAGGGTTTCTTAAAAACCCAAAGATGTTTGAACTGAAGAGTTTGATCATGGCTCAGATTGAACGCTGGCGGCAGGCCTAACACATGCAAGTCGAGCGGTAGAGAGAAGCTTGCTTCTCTTGAGAGCGGCGGACGGGTGAGTAATGCCTAGGAATCTGCCTGGTAGTGGGGGATAACGTTCGGAAACGGACGCTAATACCGCATACGTCCTACGGGAGAAAGCAGGGGACCTTCGGGCCTTGCGCTATCAGATGAGCCTAGGTCGGATTAGCTAGTTGGTGGGGTAATGGCTCACCAAGGCGACGATCCGTAACTGGTCTGAGAGGATGATCAGTCACACTGGAACTGAGACACGGTCCAGACTCCTACGGGAGGCAGCAGTGGGGAATATTGGACAATGGGCGAAAGCCTGATCCAGCCATGCCGCGTGTGTGAAGAAGGTCTTCGGATTGTAAAGCACTTTAAGTTGGGAGGAAGGGCAGTTACCTAATACGTGATTGTTTTGACGTTACCGACAGAATAAGCACCGGCTAACTCTGTGCCAGCAGCCGCGGTAATACAGAGGGTGCAAGCGTTAATCGGAATTACTGGGCGTAAAGCGCGCGTAGGTGGTTTGTTAAGTTGGATGTGAAATCCCCGGGCTCAACCTGGGAACTGCATTCAAAACTGACTGACTAGAGTATGGTAGAGGGTGGTGGAATTTCCTGTGTAGCGGTGAAATGCGTAGATATAGGAAGGAACACCAGTGGCGAAGGCGACCACCTGGACTAATACTGACACTGAGGTGCGAAAGCGTGGGGAGCAAACAGGATTAGATACCCTGGTAGTCCACGCCGTAAACGATGTCAACTAGCCGTTGGAAGCCTTGAGCTTTTAGTGGCGCAGCTAACGCATTAAGTTGACCGCCTGGGGAGTACGGCCGCAAGGTTAAAACTCAAATGAATTGACGGGGGCCCGCACAAGCGGTGGAGCATGTGGTTTAATTCGAAGCAACGCGAAGAACCTTACCAGGCCTTGACATCCAATGAACTTTCTAGAGATAGATTGGTGCCTTCGGGAACATTGAGACAGGTGCTGCATGGCTGTCGTCAGCTCGTGTCGTGAGATGTTGGGTTAAGTCCCGTAACGAGCGCAACCCTTGTCCTTAGTTACCAGCACGTTATGGTGGGCACTCTAAGGAGACTGCCGGTGACAAACCGGAGGAAGGTGGGGATGACGTCAAGTCATCATGGCCCTTACGGCCTGGGCTACACACGTGCTACAATGGTCGGTACAGAGGGTTGCCAAGCCGCGAGGTGGAGCTAATCCCATAAAACCGATCGTAGTCCGGATCGCAGTCTGCAACTCGACTGCGTGAAGTCGGAATCGCTAGTAATCGCGAATCAGAATGTCGCGGTGAATACGTTCCCGGGCCTTGTACACACCGCCCGTCACACCATGGGAGTGGGTTGCACCAGAAGTAGCTAGTCTAACCTTCGGGAGGACGGTTACCACGGTGTGATTCATGACTGGGGTGAAGTCGTAACAAGGTAGCCGTAGGGGAACCTGCGGCTGGATCACCTCCTTAATCGACGACATCAGCTGCTCCATAAGTTCCCACACGAATTGCTTGATTCATTGAAGAAGACGATAAAGAAGCAGCCCGAAATTGGGTCTGTAGCTCAGTTGGTTAGAGCGCACCCCTGATAAGGGTGAGGTCGGCAGTTCGAATCTGCCCAGACCCACCAATTTTGTGTGGGAAACGCCTGTAGAAATACGGGGCCATAGCTCAGCTGGGAGAGCGCCTGCCTTGCACGCAGGAGGTCAACGGTTCGATCCCGTTTGGCTCCACCACTACTGCTTCTGAAAGTTTAAAGCTTAGAAATGAGCATTCCATCAGGTTGATGGTGAATGTTGATTTCTAGTCTTTGATTAGATCGTTCTTTAAAAATTTGGGTATGTGATAGAAAGATAGACTGAACGTTACTTTCACTGGTAGCGGATCAGGCTAAGGTAAAATTTGTGAGTTCTCTTAGTTGAGAAATTCGAATTTTCGGCGAATGTCGTCTTCACAGTATAACCAGATTGCTTGGGGTTATATGGTCAAGTGAAGAAGCGCATACGGTGGATGCCTTGGCAGTCAGAGGCGATGAAAGACGTGGTAGCCTGCGAAAAGCTTCGGGGAGTCGGCAAACAGACTTTGATCCGGAGATGTCTGAATGGGGGAACCCAGCCATCATAAGATGGTTATCTTGTACTGAATACATAGGTGCAAGAAGCGAACCAGGGGAACTGAAACATCTAAGTACCCTGAGGAAAAGAAATCAACCGAGATTCCCTTAGTAGTGGCGAGCGAACGGGGACTAGCCCTTAAGTGGCTTTGAGATTAGCGGAACGCTCTGGAAAGTGCGGCCATAGTGGGTGATAGCCCTGTACGCGAAAATCTCTTAGTCATGAAATCGAGTAGGACGGAGCACGAGAAACTTTGTCTGAATATGGGGGGACCATCCTCCAAGGCTAAATACTACTGACTGACCGATAGTGAACTAGTACCGTGAGGGAAAGGCGAAAAGAACCCCGGAGAGGGGAGTGAAATAGATCCTGAAACCGTATGCGTACAAGCAGTGGGAGCAGACTTTGTTCTGTGACTGCGTACCTTTTGTATAATGGGTCAGCGACTTATTTTCAGTGGCGAGCTTAACCGAATAGGGGAGGCGTAGCGAAAGCGAGTCTTAATAGGGCGTCTAGTCGCTGGGAATAGACCCGAAACCGGGCGATCTATCCATGGGCAGGTTGAAGGTTGGGTAACACTAACTGGAGGACCGAACCGACTACCGTTGAAAAGTTAGCGGATGACCTGTGGATCGGAGTGAAAGGCTAATCAAGCTCGGAGATAGCTGGTTCTCCTCGAAAGCTATTTAGGTAGCGCCTCATGTATCACTGTAGGGGGTAGAGCACTGTTTCGGCTAGGGGGTCATCCCGACTTACCAAACCGATGCAAACTCCGAATACCTACAAGTGCCGAGCATGGGAGACACACGGCGGGTGCTAACGTCCGTCGTGAAAAGGGAAACAACCCAGACCGTCAGCTAAGGTCCCAAAGTTATGGTTAAGTGGGAAACGATGTGGGAAGGCTTAGACAGCTAGGAGGTTGGCTTAGAAGCAGCCACCCTTTAAAGAAAGCGTAATAGCTCACTAGTCGAGTCGGCCTGCGCGGAAGATGTAACGGGGCTCAAACCATACACCGAAGCTACGGGTATCACGTAAGTGATGCGGTAGAGGAGCGTTCTGTAAGCCTGTGAAGGTGAGTTGAGAAGCTTGCTGGAGGTATCAGAAGTGCGAATGCTGACATGAGTAACGACAATGGGTGTGAAAAACACCCACGCCGAAAGACCAAGGTTTCCTGCGCAACGTTAATCGACGCAGGGTTAGTCGGTCCCTAAGGCGAGGCTGAAAAGCGTAGTCGATGGAAAACAGGTTAATATTCCTGTACTTCTGGTTATTGCGATGGAGGGACGGAGAAGGCTAGGCCAGCTTGGCGTTGGTTGTCCAAGTTTAAGGTGGTAGGCTGGAATCTTAGGTAAATCCGGGATTCTAAGGCCGAGAGCTGATGACGAGTTAACTTTTAGTTAACGAAGTGGTTGATGCCATGCTTCCAAGAAAAGCTTCTAAGCTTCAGGTAACCAGGAACCGTACCCCAAACCGACACAGGTGGTTGGGTAGAGAATACCAAGGCGCTTGAGAGAACTCGGGTGAAGGAACTAGGCAAAATGGCACCGTAACTTCGGGAGAAGGTGCGCCGGTGAGGGTGAAGGACTTGCTCCGTAAGCTCATGCCGGTCGAAGATACCAGGCCGCTGCGACTGTTTATTAAAAACACAGCACTCTGCAAACACGAAAGTGGACGTATAGGGTGTGACGCCTGCCCGGTGCCGGAAGGTTAATTGATGGGGTTAGCTAACGCGAAGCTCTTGATCGAAGCCCCGGTAAACGGCGGCCGTAACTATAACGGTCCTAAGGTAGCGAAATTCCTTGTCGGGTAAGTTCCGACCTGCACGAATG
>NZ_JBYCKP010000575.1:0-2610 GCF_057473445.1 Acidithiobacillus sp. TH-A36
GTCGCGGAGATTCTGTATGTCCTGGTCCTGAAGATTTTCCTTTACGCCGTCGGTTCGGTTATTTCGGCACGGCTTGATGATTTCATCCATCAACGGCTTAAACAGACGCAGACGATATGGCTCGACCTTGCTGAACAACAATTGCAGGGGTGGTACGCCCAAAACGCGGCCTGGCTGGATGCCGGGGGGAATGGTTCGGCGCCCCCCATCAGCGCGTCCGGAATACTCAGCGCGGCGGGAGTGCAACCTCTGTGGAATGCGCAGTTGTTTGTTTCTGATGCCACCTGCCAGTCTGCTGCACAGGGGAGTTTGTGTTATCGCTCCCTTTGGCTGGCGATACCGTCTATGGCGGGTACCGCACCTACCTTACAGAACGGCGTATTTGTTCCCAATGGCGCCCGCTATGTTTCGGTTTCCGGCCAGGCCATCGAAACCCGCTTGTACAACGCGGCACTGCATCAGGTGAAGCGCATGGGTACGTTGCTGGAATCGGGCTTTGCCGCATCGGAATCTTCGGGCGCATTGCATAACGATGACCTGGACTGGTTTGCCCCTGAAGGGTGTACGAACGGGAACGGGGACGGCCCGTTTGCCTGCAGTAATGGGGGATGGATTTCCTGGGCTGATTATACGCAGGGCAGTGGATTGGCGGGTACGCAAAACAAAAATCCGTGGGGATACGCGGTCGAGGTCAATAATTCTGGCGGTGAGGCCAGTGATACCGCGACCCCGTATTCCGTAGAACTCTCCAGTCCCTTGCCATGGGGCGGAGCCATAACTTCTTTGGTAGCACAACCTTTTTAATGAGGAGCAAACGATGGCAGCTTTTGTGGAATGGTTTGAAAAGGGCAAAGCGGATTTGGTCGGTAACTGGTCGGACCTTTTTCTGAAAGAGGGACGTATTCCGAAATTCGCGGATGCTTCTGGGCACGTCGTTCCTATCCCGGGTGCCCCTGTGGTGAAACGAGCCGATTTTGAGCAGATTCTGGCCGCACAAACGCGCAAGGATTTCCGCTTTGTCATGGAGGATATGCATGGTTCGGAAGGCCCGCGTGAACTGGATTATGCGGCCAGTCTTTTCGGACTGCGTTTTCGCTGCAATCAGTTCCATTACTCGGGCGGCGTGAATGCACTGGTGATGCGCAAGCTGAATGAGCAGATACCCGAGTTTTCGACGCTGGGTTTACCCATGGAAGTCGCCTTGCCGTTTTTCTCCCGGTCTGCCGGCCTCATTATTTTTGCCGGCGCAACCGGCTCTGGAAAGAGCACCAGTCAGGCTTCCGGATTGATCGCACAGCTGCATCGTGCCATTCATATTCTCACCATTGAGGATCCCGTCGAATATCTCATCCCGGTTGATCAGAATGCGGAGGTGACGCAGCGCGAAGTCGGCGTCGATAGTCGGTCTTTCGACATGGCAATTCGCGCCGCCCTGCGCGAAAAACCCAACATTATTATGGTCGGCGAATTGCGGGATGCGGAAACCATTGAGGCGGCCACCATCGCCGCCAACTCGGGTCACCTGGTTCTGGCCACCACCCATGCATCGACTGCTTCAGAGGCTATTCGCCGGATTCTGGAAAGTGTTCCCTCGGAAAACCGGGCGGGATTACAAAACATTCTGGCGGATTCTCTGGTAGCGGTCATTGCACAGAAGTTACTCCCCCGCGCTGACCGACCGGGGAAAGTGCTGGCCTATGAAATCATGACCGCGACCAGTGCCGTGCGGGCCGATATTGTGACGGGCCGCTACGCCAATTTGCCGACACAAATTCAACAGGGGCGCGAGGAGGGGATGAACTTGATGGAAGAATGCATCAAGGACCTGTATCGGGCCTCCAGAATCACGGAAGAAACGGCTTATGCATTTGCGCCGAGTCCCGACCGGTTACGGAAAATTATGGAGTATTGATTAATGACGGCGCCAGACAGACACCTGCAGCACCGCCCTATGTGGTTATCCATAGGGGCTCTTTGCTCAAAAGCAGACCCCTTGGCAGGGTGCAAGCCCTTGGCAGGGCGCAGCGCAAAACGGATGGAGTCCGGTGCGTCGGCACGTCTGGTAGCGTCTCAAATGGACAGACGAGCGCGGGGCTTTACGCTCATCGAGATGCTCTTTGCCATCTTTATTTTTACGCTATTGCTGGGGGTCCTGGCTCCCGTATTTATGCAGGCGCTCCATGCGTCCCAGGAAACCGCCACAGAAGCCCGGATGCAGGAGCTCTCCAAAGGTACCAAGGCCGCCTATACCAAGGATGCCATGGTGGTGGATACCACCGATGACAATGGTGCCCTGGTGTTTACCGCTGGTCACTCCCAGTGGATTGGGAATGGCCCCAATGGGATTAATACCGATGTTTTGACGGATGGTACGGAGACCGTCACGCCGACCCAAGCCTACAAGCCAGGGCAACCGCAAAAGATCCAGCCGGGTTTTTATGCCATAGCCGGCGCTGCAGGTAATTCTCCGCTTCATCTGGCTACAGACGGTTTTGGCCAGCCGGTATGGGTGTATGTCAGCCCGGAGATGGAAGCCCAGTATGATGGGTACCCCCTGTACTTCCATGATGTCGGTTTTCTTTCTACCAATGGATTACCTGCCGGCATCAC
>NZ_JBYCKP010000576.1:0-18354 GCF_057473445.1 Acidithiobacillus sp. TH-A36
CATGTGCGTTTGCATGCCCACCCATTGCTTCGGGGCAGGTGTTTTCAGAACAGGGGCAAAGACATTGCAAGCCACCGCAAAAACGATGAGATAAGAAAAACTATTCGGGTTTTTACGCGAAAATACAGGAAAAGCCGCGATAATTATCAGCAACAAAATGACCCCATAAATCGCCGTAGATGGAAACAACACACCAGCAGCGGTTAAGGGTGACATCCAATCAAAAAAGGATAAGGGCGGGATGATGGCATCAAAGATGAGTACCAATGCTGCTTTCCACGGCTTATTCGCAAAAGCCCAACCCAATGCCAGCAAAGCCGCACTGGATACCCAGAGGATGATACCTTCCAAGTAATGCCCTCCTGGTCCAAAAAAGACGGCAGAGGCCAAGGGGATACCATGGGAACCCGCTAAATAGTAAGCCAGGGCTACGGTATATCTCTGAATGCGGGATTTTTGGATGAGGACCAAGGGGATGAGTGACAAAGACAGAATTGGTCCCCAATACCCGTACATCCACACCCAGCCGCAAGCAGAAGCCGCTAAAATGGATAGCAGCGAGGCTACTATAGTATGCTTTTTAAGCATCAGTCGGTTCTCTTGAAAACCATCCGAAAGTATCTGTGGCTTGGTTCACGGTTGAAGTTTCGGACTTCGCCAGAGGTGACATAATGAAAAAAATCCACGCAGGCCATTTTCTGATTTGCACACTCAAAATAGTGCGGGCAACCGTCGCACGGACGATGCATGGAGAGCGTTTCAAGGATAGTCGTTTCTGCGTTCATAGGAGTATTCCCTTTTCCGATTTTTTAGTGGATGATATTTATGTATAGCACCCACTATGCGGAAAAAAGGCTATGGCAATAAAAGGGCTGCTATGGTTATAACAAGCAGCAGTCCTGACAGACCAAAAAAAATACCGGCATGCTTTTTTTCACCCCGGAGTTCAATACCAGCGAGAAAAAAAGCTCCAGCGAGGATAGGCAGAATCAGGATACCTGCTGGGGCCATCACCCACGCAGAAAGCGCATGCAGAAAGCCCGGGCCTTTGTCCCATGCTGGGAAATGACCAGATGAAACCATCGCACCAAAACCCATGCCGAGTGCAAAAAGGATCAGGCCAAGCATCCCCAAACCAAGAAAGTAGAGACTGAAATTGGCAGATTCTGGGCTTGATTGTGTGGTGACTGGCTCTGGAGTAGTCTCAGTATCTGGGCTTTTTACGGGCTTCGATGCAGCCTTCTTCGGCTTTTGAGGCTCCGCATTGCCGGAGTTTTCCCTCACCATTTGTGGCTGGGCAGGTGCCGGCTTTTGGGTAGTTGCTGACTTCGGCTGCTTCATATCAGCCGTTGCGGTAAGCTCATTCAGTCCATCCAAAAGATCGTCTTCATCCATCAGTGCTTTCCTCAAATAAGACGGCCATGGGCAAACCCCCGATATTCCGGTTGGGGAAACGGGGGATTAACGCCTCAACCCGTCGATTTACCCAGGTGTCAAAGGCAATCCACCCCGCATCTTTTTCGATGCGGTGCTGGTCATGGATAATCCGCTGAAGCTCGCTGATGGTGACTACATATCCAAACATCGTGTCTCCCCTCAATGTACGGTCTGGCTACTGTTAGGAACGTCATCCATAATCATTTGTAGCCTCACCTGTGTAGAGTATTTCTCCAGTACACCCAGCATGAACCCGCGCAGGTCGGTAGCTTCAGTCCCATAGAAAACGAGGCTTATCATGTACTTCACCAAGGTAAGCGCAGGTTCAAAAGAAGTTTCAGCAATCCAGTCAAGCAGTATGCTGTCTTCCCTGCTTACCTTATAAAAATGGTTCAGCAGCATCGCAAAGGTCCGGTCGTCTCTTACCATATCCTCCGCTTGCTGTGCGATCTCCAGCTTTTCAGCCAGAAAAGGCCGATGGCAGATAGTCTCCACCAGATCAAAATTCAAGTTCGCGGCCATGGCCTTGCTCCTTCTTCTGTTCTTGCTGTTTCGACGGGCCGAGGGATCCAATGTCTTTCTTCAAAATGCTTTCTTGGTGTTTACCGAGTGCTTTTGCATAGGCTTTTTCGCCACGGTCAGAGGCCATTTCAAGAGGGATACCCTGGGCAATTGCGGCTTTGATAACAGCATCTTCAAAGAAACGGCCAGCAATAGCCCCGTGCCCTGTGACTCGCACTGGTTCACCAAAACGCTCACGCGCCGCCATGAGCGTTTTGGCAATAAGCTCATCCCGTTCCCGAAACTGGGGGGGTGTTGTTGCCATCATGCCCATTCTGGTGACCACCAGTCTGTTGCCATGATCTTTTACGGTTGGGATCATCAGCCGGTGTGACAGCACTTCGGCGGGGCGTTTTTCTGGGAAAGGCACCTGAGTGGGGCTATCCCGATTTGGGGCCTGATTCTCTTCTTCTAGCTCCTGTTTCTTTTTGGTGGGGTCCATACTGGTCTGGGGCAGTGGGGCCTCAGCCATTCGTTGAATATCCGCAGTGATTTCCTCCGCAGATTCTCCAACTTCTGCGGTTGTTTTCTTGGGCGTAGCCTTGCCTTTGGCCAGACCTTGCTTTTTTGGGGTTGTTTTTTCTGCATGCTGACCATCAGAATTTGTAGCTTCATACCCCAACTTTTTCTGCACAGTGATCGAAGGTGCCAGTTCACCCCCAGAGATTTCCTTTTCCGGTGAAAGGGCGTTTTGGATTTGCTGGATCTTCAGATTCTGCTCTGGCAGGGCAGATACCAGATCATAGCGTTTTTGCAGGGCATATTCTGCCGATCTACGCAAAACCTCGTCATTCTCGGTTTCAATGACCATCGTTTTGCCCTTGGCGCCGAGTGTGTCCATCTGGGTTTTCAGGTGGGATGGCTTTGCATCCCCTTCATCAGAAATAGAGGGTTCACCATCAGCACTTAGCATCCATACCGATGCCTTTTTGTCTTTCTTTACGTCTTTCTTTGCCATCATTAAATCTCCTGTTGATAGATACAATTAGTGTTTACACCCAAAAGCCCCTGTGGGCAGGACCGAGCAGAGCGGATATTTTTGTGCGTACGTGACCGACTTCTGAAGTGTCGAAGCGCACCCGGCCAGTGAAAAAATGGCTACCAGTGTCGTTGCGCTGGCAATGGCAACATGGCTTAAAGTCAGGTTCTTTCTCCGCATGGTGGACTCCGGCGTAGTGGTTCCCATATTTCTGGGGTTACTACTGTATAGCACCTTGCATTGTGGCTTATCTTTTCAGAGACGCTATTCACACAACCCCCACTCTGATGAGCAGGAGGACTCTTTTTCAAAATCCTGCCAGTCTTCCCCCACAAAGCGGGTAGACTTTGAGGCCCAATGCTGTATAGCGTCAATTCTATGCCGCTGGAAAAACACCAGCGGATGCACCTCACCCAAATGTGCCCCGGCCAGTTCCTTGCCCTGGAAAAATACGGCTTGGCCGGTCTTGCTGGCGCGGGATACTCTGGCCTCCCACCCCCTCATTTTTTGCAGGATTTCCGGGCCATCATCAGAGTTGAATAGCCCCCGCAAATCTTTCTTATTACTGTAGATACAGGGTGCGCAACCCACGCGCCCGAGGCTCTGGTAGAGGGGATTCGGGTTTAAGCCATGGTCAGCTATGCACTGGAAAACGTCCTTTTCTGACCAGTGGATGAGGGGTCGGAAGTAATAAAATCCGGGACCGACACGCTCAAACAGCTTGGCATTTTTGCGTTTGTCCGATTCATCACGGCGGATCCCTTGCCAGATGATGACCTTTTTATGGCTCTGGGCCATTTCATCCACGAAACTGACAAATACTCTGGTCTTTAGGAAATCCGTGCAGAACCTGGAACGGTTGGACGGGAACATACCTTTCAGCAGGCACAAGTCCAGAAAAGGGCTGCCAGAGGGCTTCAGTTCGGCCAGGGCTTCCCGTTTGCGGCGATTAGACCAGCGCAGCTTTACGCCGTGCTTGTCTCTTCCAGTGCGCCGATCCAGAGCAATAAACCGGCGCTTGGCCGCAATTTCCTCCGTAAAATCCGGCTTGAGGCGGGTAATCTGGATGGAGAAATAACTTTCCAGGTAAGAAAGGTAATTGTATGTGGCTGGGTGCTCATTGCCAGTATCCACGAAAACCGGCTGGATACAGTCTTTCGTAAGACGGTCAAGGGCCAGCAGCAAGGTCGCTGTGGAATCCTTGCCCCCAGAGAGGCCGATGATGTGATGTGTGTGGTTCATGTTAGTGTATAGCATCACAGCGAGTTGTATAACTTCTGGGGCACCGCGCACAATCTATAGTGTAACCTCTCAACCCCTTTTGACTCTCCAGGAGTGTGCGCTTCTGGAAGGGTTCCAAAATGAGGGGCCGGATAACCCGGCCCATGTTATCTTCCGCAGCAGGATGCGCTATTCAGTAATCCAGTCGAACCTAGACTCATTCTGCCTAAGCCACTGGAATGCCTGTTCAATCGACACGTTGCCGTTGCCCGCATCGTCAGTCTTTGCAGCAGATGCCAACTCGTCCCAGGTGCCTTCTGGCACCCAGGCGTGCCTTGCGACACCACCGGGGTTGTTGTCACGAACATCCAGCATTTCCAAACCATCATACGCATAGCACTCGATTTCATTACCACCCAAGGCACAGTGGGCATGAACCGCGCGTGCGCCCTCTTCGCGCATTTCGTCGGGGTCACCATCTTCCAGGCCCAAGTGCCGCGTCTCGTACTCTGCTTCAGCAGCTGCCAGTCCCGCGTTTTCTATGCACTTGATCGCCAGGTGGTCATCACTGAGACAATCGATACCGTACTTGTCACACACTGCATCAATCAGGTGGTTCACATCGTCATCGTCATTGCGGCTGAATGGCATCAAACCGAAGCCATCCTGCGCATCTTCCTGGTAATACACTCCAAATTGCTTACCATCAAACTCGAAAGTTACCGGCACGGTAAACTGATAGCCGTAGTCATTATCTGCCCAGCATTCGAGACCACCCACACTTTTTACAGTGATCGCCTGCGTAATTTCTTCATCAAGTACAGTTGTCATGTTCGTTTTCATAATTCACCCCTTTATTCCCTGTGGGGCCGGACCATTCCGACCCCGATATTCATAGCACATGGCGAGAAGCGTTATCTATTCTCCAATGTGGTTACATTTATTGGGTATCTAAATTCCTTGATGCTATACATCGTCATGGGAGTTAGATAAAAGATTTCTGCAGCCATTCTTGAGGGTGACAGCGGTAAACGCCATCGTTGAGGTATTTTTCTTTGTCCAGAGAGATAGCGACTTTCATCCGCAAATAACCGGCCCGACCAGTCCACTCTGTCGCAATATGTCCAACATCATTGCCCAGGCAAGTGTCACCATGGTATGATGCTTCATCGAACACATGCCTTGCTGCCATCTCCAACATCATTTGATACTGAATGCCAAGACCCATTTTATCGTCGTTTTCCCCCTCACAATTCCATTTCAGATGAGGGTTTTTAACTTCACAGAGTCTGGGGTTTTGGTCAGGGAAACCCAGCAAAACAAACTGTGTTTCTTTAACGCTGTTCTTTTTGGGGCCAAGGATAGTGGCTTCGATGACCAAAAAATTGGGGGAGTCGTCATCATAAAACTCGCCCTCCAGCGTCACCAGGTATGCTGTGATATTTTTTTCCATTCTTGTGCTCCTCATTCCTGTTTAGTTGTATGGGCCGGACCCTTCCGGCCCCCGACATTCATAGCACCTCGCGGGAAGCGTTTTTCTTACTCTCCGCAAATCTGCTCTCACTGGTTCTAAAAGTCTCACCCATTATCTGTAATGTTACATGATTTGTCAAGCTGGTGGTATAACAAGATGAGCCATTTTGCGAAACTGCGATTTTGGTAAGCAGAAGGGTGTCCCTCTTCCACTTTCAGACTCGGGCTTTGTCTCAAAAAAGACCCGCTGGCTATCCCAGTCTTTTACCTGGATTAACCGATCCAGGGACCGGTTATCTGGATGTAGAGTGTTCGGGAGGATGTACCAGTGGTCGCGCTGAATCCGCATGCTGTGTCCCTTGTAATCGACTGATGACTACTGCCCTTCGAGAGAAGCGGGATCATCGGGCCTGGGTCCAGCAAGAAAACCCAGCATTCAAAGCATCTGCCAAAGCTGGTGTCATGTATAAGTGTGCCTGGTTTCCGTTGGCATCAAAAAGTATGTAAAAGCGTTGGCCCGTGAAATCGCGTTTGAATCGCCGGTGCGCTGTCGTGCTGCTTTCAAAAGTGGCGCAAAGTATGTAAAAAAGCACAAAGAAACCGGCGATGCTCACATCAACAGTGTACTCATGCATGCCGATTGGCATGCCAGGCCGGCCCTCATAGGCATCTTCTGGTATCCAATCTGCAACGATACGGATGTCGGCATCCTCCAGGCCCAAAAATTCCAAACGGGCCAGTGCGGGCAGTAAGCACCGGGGGATCATCGTCTTGAGATACATCTGGCTCACGCAGGGGTGCTTGTGGGTTAAGTCATTGCCGAGTTGACCGTGTGCTTCCAGTGCATCTGCCTGGTCTTTTGTGAATGGGAGTAGCTGTTCTGGGGCGTTCAGAATCGGGGTGTCGAGTTTTTCCATGTCTTCTTTCCTTTCATTGGTTAAGTGGTTGATACTTTATGTATAGCACTCACTATGCGGAAAAATGGGGGGAAAGGTTGAGCCAATGGCGCCGTAAGTGGGATGGTGGCCACGGCGGGAATAGCAAGCGGCAAGTTGTGGCAAGTGATCCGTGTTGTGGCAGGTTGTGGCAAGTGGGTTTTATTCACTTGCCACACACGCAAGGAATTGTTTTTGTAGAAAAAATGCTCACCTGTGGCAAGTGTGGCGAGAGAATTGCCACATACTTATATATTGATAATTTTTTTTCTCACAAAAAAATAAAATTTCCCTGCAACTGTTTTTTTTCAATATTCACTTGCCACACTTGCCACAAAGTAAAAAATCACTTGTATTTCATAATGTTGAATTGTGGCGAGTGAAATTTTTCTCACCTGCCACAACCTGCCACAACCTGCCACAACCTGCCACAACCTGCCACAACTTAGAACTTTTGCATTGTGGCGGGGTGCCCTGGTCTTGCCGGATGAACCCAAAGGGGTGCTTTACAGTTGCAGGAATGCATATAAAAAACCCGCCAGCATGGGCGGGAATACGGGGTTTTGATGAAAACAGTATGAAAATCAGAACACAATATCGTCATCTCCAAGCTCAACAAAAGGGTTCAAATGATCAGCAGGTGAAGTCTTTGTCTGGGACTTGGCATGAGCCGCTTCCTGGCGGGGCATGGGCACCACGTTACCTGCTGTTTGCTCTTGCACCTGCGGGAAAAGGTCGAGGTTTACTTTTCTGATCCACTTCTGGTTTGTTTCACCGGTCAGCGAATCCGTTACCGTCTCCCTATCCTTCTTGATGGTCAGTTCTGCATCAGAATGGTTCCTCTGTATGATAATCCGTACCCGCTTCCAAAAATTGATGGACGAAATAGGGTACAGCCCATTTTCCTTACACCATCCTGAGTAATTCTCATAAACGCTTTTCGTATCAATGCGCGGAGTGTCAGTAACCTGCACTTCCAGATCGGTCCACCAGCCCAGCACATTATCCGTTTCTGTCTGCATTTCGCGTTTCCAGGCCCAGACGCAATCCGGCACGTCCGCGAATCCATCGTTTTTAAGCACCTTAACCAAGCCTTCGATGGCCCACATCAAGACTCCAGCCATTTCATTTTTGAGAATTTTCTCAAGTAATAATGGATCCTTTTCTTTACCATTGAATTGCTGCTCAAAGTGGATGATGTGCAGTCGCCGCCAGAGCCCGTCGGTCTGCTCCGACAGGGACGGCTTCTCATTTCCCCGCAACAGCCATTTTGCCCGAAGCTTAACGGTTACACCGGGCAAATATTTGCGGTTGATGTCCATTTCTCCACCTGAGATTGCTTTCTTTAGTCCCTGCTCATCCACCCTTCGTGGGGTCTCATCAACCGTAATCAATGAGGCGTCAATCAGACCTTCTGAGTTAAAGCCACCAAGGTCAGAAAGGTTGGCCGCTGCGACTTTTCTGTGCAAAGCACTGACGATTTCCGCCAACACGGATTTTCCGTTTGAGCCCGATCCAAACCACCACTGTGCAATCTCATGGCGGGTGTCCCCTATCAGGGTGTATCCAATGTACTGCTGCACAAGCCCCCGAACCCCCGGGTCTGGCAGGGTTGAGTCAATAAACTTGGTGAATAGGGGGCAAGGTTTATGCCGGTCAGCCCACTTTGCATCAATGCAGTACCGCAGACCATCTTCTTTGTCCGGTGCCCTTGCCACAATCTCCCCGTCCTCGCTAATATCCAAGGTCACATCCTGACAAGGAATGATGGCGTCCCCGATCCTATGTTTCGTGCGCTCTTCAGGAATAGGATACAGTCTTGGCGCGGAAACCGCCGCTTTGGGTGCATCCATAATCTTGCGGGCAGAACCACTTTCTGCATAAAAAGCATCAATCAGTAAGTGTGCTGCGTTCTGCAAGCGCAGTTGATCTATGACCTGCCAGTGGCTCTGAGACCATTCAAAAAGAAGCCCGTCCGCCTGACCCACCGTGTTTCCGTCCAGTAGTCGGGAAAAGGCAATTTCCGCAGAGGGTCCACCCTTCTCCCCCATTACGTCCGGGTCGGAATTGCTGCTGAACAGCAGTTCGCCCTTAATGACATTCCACAAACGAATAGCTTTACGTGTCATCCATCCCAGCGCACCCTTTACCTCGTCCTCAGAAGCGGATTCCAACCAATCGTCCACCCCCTGTTTTTTCCAATCCATATCCTCTTTTGTATTCCACTCACAGAACCTAGACAACACCGCACAACGCACTTTGGACTGCTTTCTCAAAGCTGAGGCCAGTAAGTAGCCCGCATGGGTGACATTTGGATTAGCGGACACCATGCCCGCGCCAGCAGCCAGGCAGAACTTCCAGTTAATACTACCCACCTGAATTTCTCCACCCTTCACCTTTTTGAACGCATCTTTGTATAAGCGGGGTTCCCCGTCAGAATCAAACAGGATGCAGACCACCCCGAGGTTAGGGCACAGCGATTTAATCCGGGCTATGGCATCCAGCAGTTCAGGGTTGACAGGGGTATCCTCCGACATGTGCAGCTTATCAATGTTCCCACCTGCTTTCTGGAGAGCCCTTTTGATAGCCCGAACTTTTAAGGAATCCGCCCACATGTGAATGCCTGGGAGTGCAATGGTTGGGATACCGGATTTCACAGCGCGCAGGGCCTTTTTTTCACCCTCGGTGACAAAGAGCGTCAGGGTTTCCTCACTTTTGACTTCTCTCAGAACCTCATTCTGCTCTGCTTTCTGCTTCAGCAGCTTCAAGAGCCCACGCGGGATGAAGACGTGATTAAGAGAACCACGCGGCGACCTATAGCGCGGCACATCCTCATTCTTGCGACCGAGTAATCTGATACGACTGAATGGCTTGCCGCCGTCCATGACAGGTTTTCCGTCCAGCGTGAAATAAGGAATGGTGTATCCGCCTGCCGCTTCAAAATCGACGGGTGTATCATCTTCGTCGTCGGGGTCGTACCCCGCATCGGCCTCGCCTGTTTCTGGCAACACCCGCAATTGCTCCGGCCCTACCAGCTCCAATCCTGACACGTCACTTTGCGTTAGACCCGACCGTTCCAAGTCTTCGGAGGCAAGAGTGCCCACAACTGCATCTGTCATATCTGTCATAGCAACCCCGATTTTATGTTTTTGATGTTTACATCTTCTCTACTCTGTATAGCACTCTCTATGCGGAAAAAATGATCTGGCTTTTTTGCCCGATAGCTTTTGCTCTACATATACGGTATAGCACCCCTTATGAGGAAAAAATGCGACGAGGGGGATTATCAATTCTTATCAACGCTTTATGATTTTTCCGCATAAGAGGTGCTATACCTATACTAAGCAACTGAGCGAGGCACGCATGGCAAAAATACAAGGAACACTCATCGACAGACCCACATCGCCCTTTCGAGGGCCGGAGATTTTGACGGATTTGGTACTCCCTTTATCCGAGGGGATGGCTGAGGTCGTCTTGGACTTCGAGACCACGGCCAAAACACCGTGGGTTCGGGGGGATGAAATACCAGGTGGGAAAATCGGCGGTAAGCTCACCCCTTTGCAGTACAGCAAGAAATGGGGATGCAATTTGGACACTACCCCACGCGGTCGGGTGCTCACCTTGTCTATACCTACAGCACACTACGCTTGTGCGGCTGATCTGGACCTTTTCTCACCAGAAGAAAAGCGCGTCCTGGCAGATTTGCTGACAGGGCATGTCTGGGTCGGACACAACCTGGGATTTGACTACCAGTGGATGCTCACGCTGAACCCAGATACCCGCCCTGCACGGATCGTGGACACTATGCTGATGGTCACGGCCATGCGGCCAGATGCGATGTACTGCATGCAGGAGCTGGTTGTGAAGCAGACCATTGGCGGGCTGGATACCCGACGCAAGCACTTTTCAGAACTGTCCTCCCGCACCCAGATTCGCGCTGCCAAAAAGGAAATGAGCAGCGGCACACTCAGCTTGGATGACTTAGCTCTCTGGCTCTTTGATGAAAAGCTGGACAAAGCGTTTCAGAAACCGGTCAACTGGATGCCCGAATACCTCTCCCCAGAGCATCACGACTACTGCATGGGGGACGTGGACACCCCACAAAAAGCGGCGCGGGTTCTGCTGGGCCTGCCACACGAAGCAACCATTTCAGAAGTGCTCCGGACCATCGACAAACGATATGGTGGAGCCGCTTATAAGGATATGGAAGCTGCCCTGCATGTCATGGTCAGGATGCAGCGCAAGGGGTTGTACTGGTCCCAGCCAGCCGCGCAGAAGTTGGAAGCGGATTTGGCGGATGAAGCTCTGGATGCTATGACACATCTGGTCAGTGTGGCGCCGGGGCTGGTCCCTTTTCGAGATCAGCTTTTAGATACGGACACCGGATTAACCGAAGACTTGAAAAACGCCATTGGGTCAGCTATCCACACGGAAACCGGCCAGTCTCTACCCACCACGGCCAAGGGCAATGTTTCGCTCAATGCCAATGACCTGAAATTATCTTTCCCAAACAGCAAGGTGGTTGCCGCGCTGCAATCTGTATTGCAAGCGGTTTCCGAGCAAAAGCGGGTACCGCAATATGCCCTTTCTGTGGCCGATGATGGCCGGATTCACCCGCTGACTGGCATCAATACCATTACAGGCCGGACTTCATCGCAGGAACCTAATCTGCAGAATATCCCGCGTGACAAACGCTTCAGGGCTATCTTCGCAGCGCCGGACGGTTTCAAAATTATGGCGACGGACTTCTCCAGTATCGAACTCCGGATTGCCGCTGCTCTGGGCGTTCGGGCATGGCGCGTATTACAAGGGTTGTTGGCTGGGCTGCGCGGTGACCCCCGTATGCAAAAAGCCCTCAAGGATCCACTGGACCGCACGGCTTGGATCTTTAAAGCCGTACCGGAATTGCAGGGGTTTTTGCAAAACCCCGGCCAGCCTATTCCACCCCGCATAGCCAAAGCGGACCCTTCCCCTTCTGTGTATGACAATCCCCCGATTGAAGCCTGGGCGCTGGCTTCGGCACAAACCTTGTGCATTGCAGTCAGTAAAATCTATGCAACAACTGGCGGTGATGAAGCCAAGCTGCCTTTCCGCTTGGCCTACAACAAAAAGCTGGACCCGCATATCGTGACAGCCCTGAAAATGGAAGAGCAAGGCGGGCGTGTTAATTTGAAAGGTCTGCAGCCGATTGATTACCTGGAGGCCTTGCCCCAAGACGAGCGCAAAGGGCTGAAAACCACCCTGAAAGACCCACGGCAAGCAGCCAAGGCCGTAGGGTTTGGGCTGATTTATGGCATGAGTGCAGATTCGCTGTGGAGCTATGGCATACAGAGCTACGGCCTGTCCTGGTCCAAAGAAGATGCTGGGCAGTCAAAATATGCCTACTTTGATCTTTTCCCTGAGATTGGCCTCTGGCACTGGCTACTCAAAAACGCATTCAAGATTAAGGCCGACATCCTCAATCCCTATAATTCCAGCGAGTGCCGAGCCGCTTCCGAAGGCGGGAAATTGTATGCCTGGTACACCCTATCGGGTCGTCCAACCATCGCGTCAAAACTGACCAGCGGATTGAACTATCAAGATCAAGGCACCGGTGCTGAAATCGCCTTCCGGTCACTGACCATTTTGCCACCAGACGTTCAAGGCATGCTGGTCAATTTCGTGCATGACGAGTTGGTTCTGGAAGTACCAGAAGAGCGCGTTGACGAAGTGCAGGAGACCGTTGAGCACACGATGATAGCAGCAGCGGATTCCTTGTTGCTCAAATATGGTATCCCCACCGAAGTAGAAACCTCTGTAGGGGATTGCTGGATTCACTGAAAACATTTTTTCCTTATGGTGGGTGCTATACATAACCATCAATAACTATTCAGTGAGTTCACCATGAGCGAAGACGCCAGCGAACATACGCAAGACCAAGGCCTTTGGGCGGGGATTTACTCAGATGGCTTGCGGCTGGGCGTCTGGACAAAATATGACAAGCGCACCCCTCAGCTTTTCAAAGAGCAGGGGTTCGCTTGGCTGGCCGAGAAAAAAATCTGGGTGGGTCTTCGGAAGTGGGCTGATGATCTCATTGCTGCGCTCGCTCGGTTGGACCCGGCATATTTTCCGCGTGAGATCGGTGACACTATGCTCAAAAAAGCGGATCAACAGCGAGAGCCTTTCTGGTCTGCAGCCGTCCGTCCTGCTTTGCAGCCACGCGGGGAGAATCGGTGGTTTTTTATGCCCCCTTTCGACCCAGCCACCAACCGTGCGATGAAAAAGTACCATGCACGATGGAACTCTGAAGAACAGTGCTGGATGCTGACCGGTGTGGCGGATGATATTTTTGCTTATCTGGATAGTATTGCTATTCCAGTTCGCAACCTGACTACAGTACCAGTTGATGCACCACTACGCCGTCAACCGGGGGCATGGTCACCATACCTGATGCATGTATCCCCGGAAGATGAAGAAGCCAGCGGGGTGAAACGGCTTCATGTGGGTGGTGTGGTACAAGTTCCTGGTGCAGAGAAGAAAGAAGAAGAGAAAGAGCCAGACAACCCACTTTACAAACCCATTGAGCTTTTGCCAGTGGAGGATGCTATTATTGAAGATATTTCCGTGCGCTTCTCGCTTCTCCCATACCAAAATGAGGGCGTCCGGCACTTTCTCCAGCGCACGTCTGCACTCAACGCCGATGACATGGGGCTGGGCAAGACCAGACAGACCATCGCTGCCGCGAGCTACTTGCCAGGGGGGAAGGTTATTGTTTGCCCTGCCAGCCTCAAAGATAACTGGTCAAGGGAAATCCAGATGGTACTACCAGATACGGAACCATTTATTTTTGAGAACACCCTACCAGGTGAGCAACCTGACTGGTGCATCGTGAATTATGAGCGCCTTGCTGATTTCCTGACTGGCATGGAAAAACTGGACTGGCATTTTTCGGTGATGGCTGTGGATGAAGCACACTACCTGAAAGAGCCCACGGCGCAGCGCACCGAATATGCCTTTGCCCTGGCTGAATATGCAGACCGCAAATGGCTTCTCACCGCGACCCCCATGCTAAACACCCCCATGGAATCCTGGACGCTACTCAGGCTCTCTGGGCACCCTGCCGGGGACATCCAGGCGCGTGAGTTCTCCAAGGCCTTCACAAAAACGCGAGGGGACCGGCAAGGTTTGGGTGGGCGCATCAGTGAATGGATGATCCGGCGCATGAAAGATGACGTGCTGACTCTGGCCGGAAAGTATCGTCAAGAGCCGGTTATTACCATTTCGGAAGTCGATCGCGTGAGCTATGACGCTTTCATGGATGACGACGAGCTGATGGTGCTACAGAAAATTAACCTGGCAAGACAATGGCTGGAGCGCGTGAAGCGGGAGCCCATTCTGGAAATGCTGGGTGATCTGCAGCCAGATGCCAAGGCCATTATCTTCTGCAACTTTGAAAAGTCTGTGCAGTGGTTTATGAAGCAGTTGCCAGAGGGTTCAGCCGTTCGGCTGACGGGCAAGGAAACCCGAAAGCAGCGGGACTCCGCCGTGCAGCAGTTTCAGAATGACCCGAACTGCCGGTGGTTCATCGGTAACATCAAGGCCGCTGGTGTGGGCCTAAATCTGACCGCCGCGACGTATGTGTTTTTTGTTTCACGTCCATGGACCCCTGCCGACCAGACGCAGGCTGAAGACCGGGCTTACCGGATCGGGCAAGACAGGCGGGTGGAAATTTATATTCCCATTGTAGCCGACAGCATTGATGAGCAAATCCGGAGCTTGCTCATCGACAAGCAAAAAGTGACGGAGGATGTTTTGGTGGGTGCTCTGGAAACCAAGGCGGCACAGGCCGCCTCGGAAGAGGCTATGGTTGAAGAAGTGGTTTCCTGAATGGTGAGTTTTGACTTTCCAGGGGATAAACAAGACCAACCTTAAAGGAGCTCTACCAAACTCGACATCGCTTCTTTAATGGCATCACGCTTAGTTGCTGAATTGGCGTCTACCCCATACTCCACTACAAAAATTCTCCCGTCTTTTCTGGTAATCACAAAATTACCCCGATAAGTGCCGGAGATGACTTCATAGAGTGAGTGGACCGGTGACCGCCCCTGATCGCACTCGACTTCGTAATACTGGCGGGAACAATCGCCTTTAGTCCACGGCCTACCCTGTCGCACAGTCACCGTAACAATTTTGTTGCCGTTTTCAAATGTAACATCAAGTTCTTTAGTCATGGTGCATCCCCTTATTTATCCACTGATTGAGCTGGACCATCCAGCCCCTGTATTCATAGCCCCTGGCGGGAAGCGTTATATCGCAGGGCCATTCACTTCATACGCCAGCCGAATGTGGCGGCAGGCGTGGTCTGGCAAAATATCCCCTTGTGAACACTCCACACGATACCGATTAAACATCTTCGGGTGGCTATCCATCATCAGTACAAGATTGTTGCTACCGAATTTTTCGGCGTTATACGTCTGCCCCAATTTGCCTTGCCCCGCAAGCATCTGGCTTGCCAGTACCCCAGCAAAGATCACTGCGCCGAACCCCTCCAGCATGAGAGCCAATCCACCAAATCCATGTTCGTTTTTCATAGCACGCTCCCATAGTTTCTACTTTCAAGAAGCCTTGTCCATATCCAGCAAGGCCGTATCCATAAAGAATCCCGAAGACTCGCCTGTCTTTTCGGCGGCATCTTCCAACAGCGTCAGCGTCTTGTCGTTATCGTCATAATGCTGTGAATACCCACAACACATCTTCTTCAAAACCAGTGTGGTAATCTTCTCTGCCGCTTTATATGCTTTGGATACGTCCACGTCCTGTAAGTCCATGTCTTCCGGCATCCATTCACGCGCCTTACCCACCAAGATGTTAATACGATCGATCAATTCCTGATTCTTGGGGAAAAGATGCACCGTTCCAATGCCAGGGTAATACCGCGCATCAAAATAAGTGGAGCTTAACCGCTCACCCTCTTTCAATGCCTTAAACTGGTTTTCAAACAATGCGGCCAATGGTTCGGCGGGTTCCCGCTTGCCATCCACCAGGGCAAAAACCTTATCGATCTCTCTCAAACGATTGATTTCCAGAAAGGACAAATTGCTTCTCCAGCCATCCAGAGAGAACCCGCCAATAATGAAGCGGCGGCGGCGGATTGCCATGCCGATCCGGTGTTGCTCATTGGATTTCCACGCTCTGTAAAGCACATAATTGTCGGACTGGCGTGACGTGATGCTATCAAAAAGGTCCATGACCATTTGCTTGTTCAGATCCCCCTGCTTCATGGCGAATCCCTGCATGAAGCCGTAGATATTGGCTTCGGTGAAAGCCAGCGCAGACACTTTTTCAAAATCGTTGAGCACTTCATTGACCACTTTACGGGTCAGGTGCTTTTGGAAGTCCGAAGTATTGAGCACACTGGTCCAGGCCCACTTTTTCAATTCCTGATAGCTTTCAGCGAGATTTTCATACAGGCTTTTGATAACGTGTTCCTCGTGGTTACTTTCATCGCGGCCCACAATTTCATCTATCTGCTGACGGAAAAAACTGTTGAAGTGCCGGGCTTTCTCCAGGCTGATAAGGCTCTGCTTGCGGGCTTCCCAAGTCGTATTGAATGCACGGACCAGTGCCGAAACCTGCGAAACGCCCAGGGACAGACTTTGCCCCGGAATATCTGCACCTGCTTTGAACTCGGTCTGGTCCTGTTCCAGATTTTCCACGATGCCCTCTACCCAAAAGGATTTATCCTGCTCTTTGACCAGGTAAACCAGCGCAATTTCGACCGGAGTTTTTCGCATGGTTTCCGGTGACATGAAGGCTTCCTGCAAATACTCCACGGATCCATGTGCATCGATAAGTGCAGACAAGCGGCACTCATCCGCCGTACGCGGGTCACGGATGCCAGAAGCATTCAGAATGGCAACAATTTCACCTGCGAAAAGGTGTTTCCAGGCATGCAATACATGCTTCACACCCACCCGAAAAGGCGGGTTCATGAAAATGTGCGAGTACATGGATAAATCCCGCGTATCCATAAAATCGGTACCGACCACGTTGCCCTTGGCCCGCAGCACTTCATGGCGCGATACGTCCATTTCAATAAGGTCAACCTTGCTCGTGCTGTGCTTCAAGTTCGGCAGACCATCCAGCAAATCACCGTTGCCGGCAGACGGCTCCAGTAAATTGCTAATCGGGTTCTTGAAAAGACGGGCCGCATGGCGGGCGAGTTCTTTTGGGGTTGGATAAAATTGGAGGTCTTGAGTGTCCATGTCCTTTACCTTTCGTCTTCCGAAGGGGCCGGATAGCCCGGCCCGATGTTTATAGCACCTGGCGAGAAGCGGGATTAAAACATACCTCATCACTCTCATAATCCATCAAGCCTACCGCTTCATCGAAAGCGGGGTCGCTATCCAGTAACCCGTACCCGCAATGTGGGCACCACTCACCGCCTGGGACACTCTGACCGAAGTTGCAACGACGACAGCCATACTTATTGGGTTCTTTTTTAGCTTCCATCTGTTTTCTCCTTACTCACATCGGTTGGCGGGGTGTGGCCTCTCCTGGATACTCACCCGTGAAACTGTCGGAAAGTGCATAAAAAAGCGAGTTTTAGTCATTGTAGTTACCCTTTCTATCCTTTGGGGCCGGACCCATTCCAGCCCCCGTTATTCATAGCACCTGGCAGGAAGCGTTATCTGATCTGGTAAGACCCAAAAAAAACCCGCCTGTTTAGGCGGGTGAATCGTCAGGGTATTGCATGCGACACAAGCATATTAGCTTGTGCTACATATTCTGTATAGCACTTCAGAAATTGGGTAGGTGTTATAATGCTGCATCCGCATCAACATTGACTTGGTAGGTTATCGGGGTACCTCTTTTAGCCCGCAATCGAGTCAGAATCCCCAGCCGCACAAAGTCTGCCATGCACTCAAGTAGATAAGACAGATCATGCTTTTTTCCGTCAGATAGTCCGTCCAAAGCAAGGCCGCGCATGGACCCTGTAAAAACCCAAACCTGGGACTGCTGGTCAAAAACCGTTTCGTCGAGGATGGCTTGGAGCAGTTGGCCCCTGACACTATCTGGAGGAAAAGTGACTGTCCTGGTTATTGAAAGCCCTTTTTCCGTGAGTTGGACTTTTGACTCCACCAGAAGTAGTTTGCAGGTAGAAAGTGCTTTTTTTCTTTTGGCTCTTCTACTATTGCGTTCTGCCTCAGTGTTCCGCTGCTTGGACCGTGAATTTCTCAATACAAAGTCTATGGTTTCTTTTTGATTCATGTTTCACCTCATCGTATCTTTCGAGTCTAGCCTATTATGGGGTATAGCATCCCTAGGGTATAGGTGCATGGGTCTACTACCCTGCCAGCTTCTGAAGACGCGGTATCTCGGTAAGTGCATGGGTCTACTACCCTGCCAGCTTCTGAAGACGCGGTATCTACCGGCCTAAAAATCGCGGTGGCGGCTTGCGTTTGGGCTCTGCTGGTGGGATTGCCTGGGTTGGCCTCAAAAATCGCGGCCCCTTCGGGGCTGGTCCGGGGCTCTCAAGCTGGGGTGGCGGCTGGAGCCGGTTGAGGGCGGTAAGTTAGAAATTTTAGAGAAAAGCAAAAAGCGGGGAACGCCAGATAAAGAATAGTTGCATATTGGTATATCACTAATTTGCAAGCAAATTGTGGTATACCATTTTCTCTCAAAACCCAGCCGGGTTGACTTTTGAGAGCGTCAAAAGGATTCTTGCTGTACCATTTGTGTAAAGAAACAGGGAAAGCCATTGAGTAC
>NZ_JBYCKP010000577.1:0-3237 GCF_057473445.1 Acidithiobacillus sp. TH-A36
CAGGAGGCATAAAAACATGGCCGAAGTCAAAAAGCGTATTCGTCGTACTGCTGAACAACGTCTGGCAGATCTTGAAAAGAAGCAGGCGGAGATCCTGGAGCGTCAACGGGCAGCGATAGCAAAGATTGAGGAGGCAAAGAAAAGGCTGTTGCAGTCGCCGGCGAGTCATAAAGAAGCCTTGGAAAGAGAAAAGCGTTTCAAACGGGCTGCAGCGGTGATGGCACCGGATTGGGATGTACGGCATTATATTGCGGCCATAGAAAAGGCGTTGCATGAAGATGCTGAAGGATTAAAGCAACGCGGTGAGGTTTTGTTGGAAGAGCACGGCAAGGGTCGGCCTGGGCGGCGACCGAGAAAGGCGAAGGTGTAACAGGAAAAAGAGGAAAAGCGCTTTTTTGGTTACGAGTGCTTTTTGTGAGCGGCTACCGCATTTGGGGATGAAACCGCCCTACTTCGGCAAACGGCAGATACACAAGAGGCACGGTCAAGGCAAGCGCTTTCATCAAACGCTTGCCCGCTTTTTAACGATTCAAGAAAGATTTTTTTGGGCTTCAGCATGCAGGGCAGCCCAGGCCGCTTTGTATTTTTGCGAGTACTGATTATTCACGCAGGAAGGTGCGTACTGGCTCATGGTTTCACCGAGAGTGGATTTGCTAATTTTGGGGGCGTATGCACTTTTACTGGCACCTTCGTATGTGTCTTCGTTGGCACCTTGGTTGCTGACGCCTTCGTGGTCACCTTAGCCGGCACATGCGTATCCGCCATCGCGGGTACGCTTATGGCACAAAAAGCGAGAGAAGCAAAAGTAAGAACAATATTGCTGGTATTCGACATAGAACTCTCCTTGATGTTTGCATTTGTAGCCATACAAGGCTGCCATTTTGTTCAGGGGTACGTCAACGATAAACCCAATCTAAACAAAGACTGTAAGAAAATTAGTGGTCCTGTTAAAAAGCATTTCCAGAGAACATCACTATTCTCTCGGCAAGGTCCGCATAGTGCAAACACACCTGTGAGTAACCAGACAATGGTTCTTCTGGAAAAAACAATGCCCAGGCATCTGAAGCCCAGCTTTCTGCAGTAGCATGTCTGGCTTTGCCTTGGATCAACTCGCTGAGAACCTCCGACAAGTTCACGGGCAAAAATAACGGCTCATCATTTTCTTCGGTGAATTGAGTAGGTTTTCCTGAAATCCGTGTTCCTTTAACCAGAAATCGTATTCCTCACCCAAATCACGACAAACGCAACCGCCCATGTCCAGTAATAGGGAAGCGAGCTTTGATTCTTCCAGTTCACACAAAGCGTTCAGGAAGCGACGTTCCCCGGAAAGAATGATTTTGGGGGTTTGTGTGTCCTGAGTTATGGAGTAATTTTGTTCAACATCCTGCAGTTCCTTGGTTCTTTTCTGTCGCTCTGAACGTGAACCGTTCTGGCTTTCCCGTCTTACGGCACGGCATAAAGCACGCGTGTTACCAAAAAACTGGGGATGCTGCGGGGAGAGGTAATAGTGCAAAGCAAAATCGGTCGAGCGCCACAATATCCCCAACTTCAGCCAAGCCAAATCGTTAAATTCTTCTGCCTGTTCCAACATTTCACCCTCTCGCCTAACGTCGCAACCTGATCCGAGCGAACCGCCAGAATACTTCCATGAAGAGATTTTCGATGGTCTCTGACATGATTAAATCTTTTTGTTTGCTTGCTTAAGTGAGCATTTCGATAAGAATGGGGTGCCACACTGCCATCGGTATTTCCCCGATTTTTCCGGATAGCCGACGCTTATCGACCGTCCTGATCTGATCCAGCAATACCCTGGCCTGCTTGCCCGCAAATTCCAACTCTGGGCGACATCCCAACCGCAGTCCACCACTGGTGAGGGGCGCAACGATAACACGAGGCAAAGCGGTGTTGAGATCGTCTGGTGAGACAATAAGCGCCGGGCGTGTCTTTTTAATTTCCGTGCCGACAGTGGGATCGAGATTCACCCAATACACCTCGCCACGCTTTACCATGTCCAGTCTTGGGCGTCGGCATCCACGGGCAAGTTGCCCAATGGATCCACGTCCACGCTCGAATCATAACCCTCAAACCATCCTTCACGCAGATCTTGCACTGGTCTTATGAGCAGGGCGTTGCCCTCCATCAGAATGTCAACTTGATCGCCAATCCCACTGTCGGTTAGAAACACAGATGGAATGAGGATGCCGCGTGAATTACCAATTTTCCGAATACTGGTTCGCATGTGTTTTACTCCTAATGAAGCATTGCAACAATGTTATAACAATGTATGGTGATGGGGCAAGTGTAATCGTTGCCAGCACCATCGATTAAGCCTGATCGGACACCATTTCTTGAGAAAACAGAGCGCGGAAAAGCGGATAAATATCTTCCCGTACCCGGGCCTTGGCCGCAACCATCTCGGGATGATTTTCCGCAACCTCTTTGTAGGTCTGGAAAAGATGGGTTTCGTATTCGCGGTTCACCTCCAGATAAAAGAAACGGCGCAGACGCGGGAGTAGCTGGTGCAGGTGTTCCGCCACTACCGCATTATCCGCATAGTAATTATCCCCGTCTGAGGCCTGGGCGACGTAGACATTCCAACGGTCGGGCGGGAAGCGTTGCTGGATGATATCTTCCGTCAGAATAATCGCCGGAGAAACCAGGGTGCCACCACCCTCCCCTGCACCAAAAAAAGCTTCTTCCGTACATTCTGTAGCGATGCTGTGATGTTTGATGAAAATGATCTGTACGGCCTGATAATGGCGTTGCAGAAAAAGGTAGAGCAGCAGGAAAAAGCGCTTGGCCAAGTCTTTTTCCGTTTCGCCCATACTGCCCGAAACATCCATGACACAAAACATGACCGCCTGGGTGATGGGATAGGGTTGCTGGTCGATATGGGCAAAGCGCAGATCGGATTCATCAATAAAGGGGACGGCCTTGATTTTGCGCGCCAGGATGGAAATCTGTTCCTCCAGTTTTTTTAGACGTTCCTGTTCCCGTGAAACGTCTTTCTTGCGGGCAATGCGTGAGCTGATTTCCGCCTGCAGTTGGCTGCGGGCTTCTTCCAACTCCTGAAGCTCGCGGTGTTTGCCGGCCCGTAGCGCCAGACGGCGGGCTCGGGCAGCACGCATGGTGCGGCCGACATGCATGCGAGAGGGGCTGCCGTCCTTGATGAATCCGGCGCGCCGCCATTGTTCCGCCTGGACATCGCCCTGGGCGGTTTTGCGCAAGCGCGGCAGG
>NZ_JBYCKP010000578.1:0-1311 GCF_057473445.1 Acidithiobacillus sp. TH-A36
CCCAAAGCGGCTTTTGCCCGGCGAATGCGGGTATCCAGGTCGGCCGCTTCACTGCGCCGCAACCCCTGCACCATCACTGTCTCTACACCCATAACCACCCTCTCAGGCGCTGTTGCGCGTGCAAAATGTTCCTTACGTTACGAAGCCGCCTGCTGTGCGTCAAGGCGCGCGCCAAAATGGCGATAAATCGCATCCCGGTTGGTCCACGATCCGGTACGTCGGGCCGCTTCGATCGCCGGCAACCAGGCAAAGTTCACATGCTCCTGATGACGCAGTTGTGGAACCTGAGGCTTGGGCAAAGCCAGGGTGAATATGCGCTCCTCGTTGAACGCCACCTCCGGCGCGTAGCGTTCCCGCCAGGGCGGCACAATGGGAAAGCGATTCCGTACCCCGGTATCCACCAGTCCTTCCGCCGTAAATCCGGTTTCTTCGCGGAGTTCCCTCACGGCCGCTTCTCGCCAGGACTCTCCCGGTTCCAGACTCCCCGTTACCGACTGCCAGAATCCTTCCGGTTGGGCACGCTCCAGCAACAAAACCTGCTGACCGGCGTAGATCATGACCAGAATGGACTCAGGGATTTTGAACATCGGCTCCTACTCCGGGGCGCAGGCGGATACCCAACTCCTGTAATTGCTTGTCGGCCACCACGCCGGGGGCCTCGGTCAACAGACAACCGGCTTTCTGGGTTTTGGGGAAAGCAATGACGTCGCGAATGGTTTCCGCGCCAGACATGAGCATGACCAGACGATCCAGCCCGAAAGCCAGGCCGCCATGGGGTGGCGCACCATAATGGAGGGCGTCCAGCAGGAAGCCGAATTTATCCCGCGCTTCCTCGGCGCCAATGCCCAGGGCAGCAAACACTTTTTCCTGAACTTTTTCCTGATGAATACGAATGCTGCCGCCGCCAATTTCATTGCCGTTCAGCACCAGGTCATAGGCGCGGGCCAATGCTGCCCCCGGATTTTCCGCCAGGCTCTCCAGATGCGCGCTTTGCGGTGCGGTAAACGGATGATGGGTGGAAGTCCAGCTATTATCTTTCTCGTCATAATCAAACATGGGAAAATCCGTTACCCATACGGGTCGCCATTCGCCTTCCAGCAAATTCAGGTCGGCCGCGACGCGGTTGCGCAGATTCCCCAGCGCCTCGTTGACCACCTTGGCACTGTCGGCGCCGAAAAAGAGAATGTCGCCGACGGCCGCGCCACTGCGCTGGAGAATTTCCTGCAGCACCTCGGGGGCAAGAAATTTGACGATGGGCGACTGGAGCCCTTCGGCACCCTGATCCAGCGCGTTGATTTTGATCCAGGCCAG
>NZ_JBYCKP010000579.1:0-2888 GCF_057473445.1 Acidithiobacillus sp. TH-A36
AGCGGTCCCTGTAGATCACGACCGCGCACGCCAGAAGCCAGACCAGCACAGCAGCCGCCACACTGTAGAGCACCTGCCGAATCACGGAATCCTTGAAAGATTTTAAGGCGCTCATGACTGCGGATCCTTATGCAGTACCAGATGCACCCGGCCAATGGGATGAAAGATCCACCACCACATCGAGAAAATGCCAATCATGAAAAAAAGAGGAAGATAAACAACGCCCATCGCCATGGGATTCACCGGCAAGGTGGCAAGAACCATCACCAACAGGACAAACAGCAGGCTATTGCGCCAGTTAAAACCCCACCAGCAGGCAAACGCTCTATGCCAGGTAGAGACTGGCTGGCCATCTTTCTGCACGACTTCCATGCGGATATGTTCGCTACGGATTTTAATGGGCTTGGTGATCATGTGGCCGGCCCAGATTAGCACGCCGTAAAACAGCAGAATGAATAAAAATATCAGGGTAAATGTCCGCCCCGCCTGAAGTGCCTGCGCCGGATCGTAGTGATGCAGGCTGATCCAGCCTTTTGCCGCCTCATTAGACACCACGCCGCCCAGCATCAGGAACACGGACATGCGCCAGAAATATCGCCAGAACATGACGATGCTGACATCGAGATCCAAGCTAAAAAGTCTCATATCGACGCCTCTCTGATCGCTGCCCAGGTATCCGATTCCATATCCGATACTTCTTCCCAATCCTTTTCTGTTGGCCCGGTCGCGGGATAACCCACGACTGCCCACAGAGCAGCCCGCAATGGTTCATCCAGATCATAGAATCGGATGCAACCTTCTATAGCCCCCATCATGCGCGGCAGCCAAATCTCATAATACTGGCCACAAGAACCCACATGGCTTTCGATGTCTTTAATAAGTTTTTCGGGATCCGTGATAGACCGCCGATGTTTTTCAAAAGCTATCGCCAGTCTGCTTGGCATATTCAGCTCTTTGGCCATATCTCGCCGCCAGTAATAGCGGGCAAGTCGTTCAATGATCGCCAAAGAATCATCACGTATGGAATCCAGATAATCCTCCGGAGAAACGCCTGCGATGCTGGCATAGACCCGTATTTGCGCCACGCGCACCGCCGCGTCCACATAGGCCTCTATTTTGCTGTTGTGTGACTTTCTCACGATAAAAGATCCTCAAACATATCGAGCTGCGCTTCTGCATCCTGCTTCGATTCCGTATGAGCCACAGGGCAGGATTCCAAATCCATATTAGGTTCCTGGCTTTTCTCACGGGGCGGATAAATTGGGCCAAGCCGCTGCGCGGTAGTCCGGATATGGGCCTGATCTTCCGGGCTTCCACGATAGACCGGCCCCAGATAAGCCTCAGCCATTTCTTGCCCCCAGCGTTCGGCCAGATGGTCCGAATAACCTGCCATGACCGCATAGGCACCCAGAGCTTTCCGCCAGGCCAGAATCCAGGCTTCCTGATCGGCATCGAGGGCGGGGATGGATGGCAGGCCGTTTTTCTCCGTACTTTCAGGCATGATCCACCGCCGTTGATCTTTGAGGCCGCACGAAGTAGATCGTGGCCAGGGCGATAGCGATTCCCGCCAGCACGTCCACGCCATAGTGCCCGCCCTGCGATGGCGCGGAGAGGATGATGAGCAGGTTCAGCATCAGGAATGGATACCGGAGATATTTCCAGGACCAGGCACCGGCAGCACAGAGTACGGCCAAAGCTGCATGAAAAGACGGGAACACCACCAGCCCTTGTGGATCCATCAGATTGATGGTGTGTAATGACCCGTTGCGAAGATCCGCCATGACCGGTACATAGGCCGTGTGCTGCATGACCGGCAGATGGTAAAAGACGAAAGCACCCCTGGCGGGCATGAGCAAACCAATGGCAATACAGGTCGTGGCAACGGCTGCGTACCAGATGACCAACCGCCGGCCTGCACGCACATGGCCGCTCAAGGGCAAAACAACGATCAGCGCGGCAATCTCTATGGCAAGAAGCCCGTAAACGGTTTTCAGGATCGTGTGCAACAGGGCAGCGTGCTGTACGAAGCGATACCAGTCCATCCAGTGAAAACCCAAGGCCAGATCCCAGGATACAAAGGTTTTATCCCACTCCGGCAGAACAATGGATCCGGTCAGGATGTAATCCATCACCGCAAGCGAGGCGTTGATAAGCACAAAAGTACCCAAACCCAAATGCGTCTGCATACCGATGGCCCGTTTTTTGCGGTTTTCGGGTGTGGCCACCTGTCCGGCATAAAAAGCATACCCCAAAAAGCAGTAGGCAATCAGCACCGTCACGTTGATCATCATCGGCGTGCCGGTGAGGGTGTAGTTCGTCACCTGAAACAGAACCAGATTGATGAACGCCAAGGCCAAACCAATCCGCAGTTCTGGCCAGGTCAGCAACGTCTTGATGCCGCGCTGAAAATCACCTATCCACACACGCGGTTGGAATTGCGATGACGGTTGCGGCAGGCGCGATTGCAGGTATTTCAACATGATTTCTCCGTGGGTTTTTCTGTTTGCCCAGCCCAGAACATCAGGGCCAGCATAAGCAGCACGGCAAAGAGCACGCCCGCATCCAGGGCTATCGACCAGGGACCGAGTGTTTGCGATCCCGCGACCGCACAGGATGTGTGCGAGAACAGGCTGCAAAAGCCAGTGAGGGTATGGGCGGCATGGTGGATCTCCGCAAGTTGCAGGAAGACCGCAGTAATACCGAGAAGGCTGGACGCGAAGGCGACATCCGGACGCCCGGTAAGAGGACGAAGGGTAAAGGTGGCATAGAGCACGCCAACCAGGGCGATTCGCTCGATCCAGCACAGGGCACAAGGCTGCCAGCCCTGGAAGAACTGCAAATAAAACACCCAGATCAACGCGCTTCCGGCGAGGATGCCGGAAACCATG
>NZ_JBYCKP010000580.1:0-2117 GCF_057473445.1 Acidithiobacillus sp. TH-A36
GTACTTGATTTCCTGCTTGCTGTGGTCTTCAAATTCCATAACCGTAGCCATATTTGTACCTCGCGCCTGGCTGCAACAAATCGGGGACATCCCGTTATCGCCGAAATCTTGGCGGAGCGTGCCTGATAAAGCAAGTCAGCGTTTTTGATTTTGTAATAAGTAGTCCTTATTTGCTTTGTGGTAGGGACGATGATTAGTTTAGTGGCGCTTAGTCCAAGGAGATGCATTCATGATTCGCAACGATTTCAAAGAACATTCCCGCATTACCGTGACCTGGAAGGATAAGGAAGGTAAATTGCGCCCCGGTAATTTCTACGTATATGCCCTGCTCAAGGATGCCATGATCGTTCGGGCCACCGACAAAGATGGCCTGCTGCGCAAGCTACCCTATGGAGATGTGCTGCGCGTGGTGAAATTCCAGGATGTAGCTCCGCAGGATCGTTACATGATTCCAGATGAAATTCTTAAGGAAGCCAGCTGGAAAGATACGGATGTCATGATGCGGTATAGCTCCAGCCCGCATCGCGGCAAGTAGTTGAAGTTTACGAGCGGGCCTCTCTTGCCCAGAGGCCCGTCTTGCCGCCTTCCTTTTTAAGCAGGCGGATGTCACTGATGATCATACCCCTGTCTATTGCCTTGCACATATCGTATATGGTCAGCAACCCAACAGATACGGCAGTTAATGCTTCCATTTCCACGCCGGTTTGCCCTGCACAGTGTACTTCCGCACGACAAACAATGCGGGTGGGGTCAGTTTCAGGAATAAGGTCCACCTGAACAGCCGTCAAGAACAATGGGTGCGCCAAAGGGATCAGCTCCCAGGTTCTTTTTGTGGCCTGGATGGCGGCTATTCTGGCAATTCCGAGCACATCACCTTTGCGAATCTGCCCTTCGGTAATGTGGTCGAAGGTGCTTTCTGACATGTTGATTTCGCCTTCTGCAATGGCGATCCGCGTACTCACTGCTTTGGCGCCAACATCGACCATGTGGGCTTCGCCCTGCGCATTAAAATGATTCATACTTTCAGGAACCGACATGAATCTGGCACTCCTTTTGCTTACAATTTGAACCTATCCGAACGGCTCTGGAATTTCTTATGAATACCAAAAGACAGCTCTGGCTGTGGATGATTCTCTGTTGTTTCACCTTGCCAGCGCAAGCCGATTTACGCTTTCTGCTGCCCCCAGTCAGCAGCCCGGCAGTCATGTATGCCGCATTCACACCGCTGGCCAACTATTTAAGTCACGCCATTAATCAAAAAATCACACTGAGCTTCAGTGCCAATCTACAAAGCTTTTACAATCAGGCCGACCAAAAGACTCCGCAAATGGTGTTTTTTTGTCCTATTGCTTACATCCGCAGTGCCCATCAACAGGCTTACTACCCTCTCGCCGGGGTGATTCCCACTCCCGGCGGAAACCATAGTGTTATTGTCGTGCGCCGTAACAGCCCCATCCACAACGTGTTACAACTCAGGAACCGCAGCTTTGTCATGGGGGATCCTGCCTGTGCGGCATCCTCGCTGGTACCCTTGTCCATGTTTCGTGAGCTGGGGATGACTCCCAAAAGTTTTAGTATTTTTCGGCAAAGTGGATCAGACCAGAGTGCGCTCATGGATGTGGCTGCGCGTTTTTACGATGCTACGGCGGTTGCCAAAAACGTGGCAGCACCCTATATCCATTCCGGAACCCTGCGCGCCATTGCCGATGCCGAGGTAGGCCCCGGCGACCTGCTGGCGGCCTCCGCCGGTGTGCCCGCCAGCGTCCGCACGAAACTCACCGCCGCTTTGCTGACAGCAAAAATGCAGGATCACGCCAGTATTCAGGCTCTTGGCAGTCTGGCAGCAGGATTTAAAGCCGTTAATGATGGAGATTACAATGCGCTTCGCACGCTTTATCAAGAAATACACGGTGTCAAACTGCTTCCCAAAGTGCCTCAAGAAGCCATGACCTTGGGAATCCCGCCCACTTTCACACCAATAGCGGCATACCGCATTTTTGCCCCGCTGCAAAAGGCGTTAAATGAAGCCACGGGACTTCCTGTGCAGCTGGTCATTCCCCATAACGAACAGAGTTTTGTCGCCGATGGGCGCGCTGGCAAATTTGACTTCGCCCTGC
>NZ_JBYCKP010000581.1:0-1112 GCF_057473445.1 Acidithiobacillus sp. TH-A36
AAAACTCTGGACCATAGATGGACTCGTCATCCATGGAATAGAGTACCGCTTCTTTTTCGTCGGCCTTTTTGCGGGTTTTCTCGGTATAGATACGGGGGGTGGCCGTCATGTAGAGGCGTTTCCTAGTGCGAAGCAGGTTGTTCTGATGGACTTTGACGAAATCCGAATCCGCTTCGGATTTGTTTTTCAGCGTGAGGCCGGTAGTCCGATGGGCTTCGTCACAAATCACCAGGTCAAAATCCGGAAGATTCCCGATCTTTTGGGCTTCGATCACTTTCTGAATAGATTGGTACGTCGAAAATACGATATTGCGCCGACCCTTGATGGAGCCTTGAATTTGACCAACCAGTTTTTTTGCGTCGGTCGTGGCCGGATAGGGCAATTCAGCCCGCCGCATGTCTTCTTCCTGCCCTACGTTTGCGTCTGAACACACGACAAAGGCATTAAAGGGCTTCTGCGCCTGATCCGCCCATTCCCGAAGGGTTTGGGATACCAGAGTGATCGAAGGGGCCAGAAACAGCGTCAGCCCGTCATCAGGGACCATACGTTCCATGATGTTGAGACTGGTAAAGGTCTTGCCTGTACCGCAGGCCATAATGAGCTTGCCGCGATCCTGGGTTTCAAAGCCTTTCAGGGTCGCCTGCAGAGCTTCGCGCTGGTGTTCGCGCAGGGATTTGCCTGGGGTGCGCGTCAGAGCTTCCGGGGCACCCCAACTGAACTTCTCCCAATCAATCGGGGCCGATTCCATATCGCGCAGATACAGAACACTCAAATTCTCTATGTCATTGAGGGCTTCTTCAGCCTGCCGTCCCAGATCGTTTTGTGTGTCCACAAAGAGTTTGAAAGAAAACTCTCTTTCTTCCCCATCGACCGTGAACTTGCGGCTGGCATCATGGGTGAAATTGGTAATGGCTTCCTTGTGGATCCGACTCTTTGCATCATAAAACTTGCACTGTACGGCCCAGTAGTCGCCATCAATCGTCCTGGCCACCAGGTCAAAGCCCAGGTTGTCGGCATTCCAGTGATCCGGACGATCTGGCCAGTCTTTGTATTGCCAAACCGCTTCCAGTTTATCCGCATACACGGGATCGGTTTTCAGATAGGCCACCATG
>NZ_JBYCKP010000582.1:0-10800 GCF_057473445.1 Acidithiobacillus sp. TH-A36
CGATTCTTACCGGTTCAAAAAACGTCGCAGCCACCCCCTCTAAAACTGGTCAAAAATAGACGCTGTTACCTGGTCATTTTTAAACGCTGTTTGACACAATAAGATCGTCGCGCAGGTCCGATTGACTTTTCTCAAGGAGCTCCACGGCAAGGCGCATACGCGTGAGTGGTGTACGCAGGTCGTGGGAAACCCCCACCAGCACCAATTCCCGCTCATCAATCAACGCATCAATTTCCGTAACAAGACGGTTGAAACGCTCAATCAACTGACGGATATCACGCGGTCCTCGCGCAATCAACGTGGATTTTTTTTCACCGTGCCGGAATTTTTCCAGGCGGTCGACCAGACGAATCAGGGGACGCGTACTCTGGCGCGCGGCCAAGAAACCACCGATCAAAGAGACCAGCAGAATCGCTAACAATTGGATCCAAGGCAGCGATTTAGGAATGGCTTCGCGTATAGGCAACTTTACTTCTACAGCACGTGGCCCAGCCCAGAACAAGCGGATAACATGTTGTGCGGGGTCGGCCTCAATACGCACACTCGACCCCAGGATGCCCCTTAAATTTTGTGAGACCTGAATCAGGAATGGATTCGGCTGAGGTTGCGGCACAGGAAATTTGTCAGGATGACTAATGGGCATGTGCACACATTCGTCCGCCCCAGCGTCGAGAACGGATATGCAATCTCTTGTGCCGCCGTACTGGAAAAGAAAAAGCAACGGCGCATCAAAACCCCAGGATCTCATTCGATGAATCAATGGCTCACTATTCTGTGAGCCAAAAATCAGGCACGCACCAGGCAGGGGCATATTTTTTAGGAGGAGGACCATACACCGCCGTTTTGTTCAGATGACGGAGGTCAAAGCCTCTATCCCGTAAATAGTCTGCGAGCAGCGCGGATTGGATATCTGTACAATTCACCAGCCAGAGTAATGGGTTCATTACACCACCATCCTTTCTGTCATTGAAACCCAAATTGCCTGTATGGACTGCTAGAAGAAAACGCATGCACGCGCTGTTTTTGCGCCGACGAGAGCAGCGCATCCAACTTTGTGGTCACTCGCGCCACTATCTGACCAATCATTTGGCGATCCTGCTCCAAGGCCCGGGAAAGGTCTGGAATATCCTGTTCGTGATTTCCGGTGGTAATCGCTTTGTGTAGGGCTGCACCATGTAAGAGTGACCGCTGAAACTGCCGACGATCTTGATGCTTCACTTTGCGTCCAGCCGAATGACTGGATAGCCGTAAGAACAAGTTCCGTATGACGCAGTAACATGATTTGCCCCCTTGCGTGAAAGAGTCACCAGCAGATTCCTGCGAGAATCTCTGGAAAGCATCATAGCTGCGGCAGAAGGCGATTCTACAGTGAGAAGATGTTAAGGATTGTAAATTTCAACAGTTAACTGCGGCGGCATATTTCCAACATCTTTTTGATAAACAATAGATAACTTCAACACTGACCCTCCATCCATTTACATTCGTTCATAATTCAGCGGGTCAGGAAGTCTGCACAGACAGGGTTAAAGCCACTAGTATAGCCTCGAGTTGCATAAAGGGGATGCCGTGACTTCGATACAAATTCTACGGATCATGATGGGGACCACCCTGTGCTGCTGGGGCTTGGCCGCCAGTGCCGCGCCGTTGGATACGTTTTTTTCAGATCCGTTTGACACGCAGGCCTGGCTGAGCTCGGGAACAGGGGCCGCCTGGAGTGATCATGCCCTCAAGCTTCCCACCGCCACCCGACCGAATAATGTGCATTTCACCCATCGGATGACCCTTGCCCAACTGACCGCTTATGCTCTGCGTCATAATCCTGCTACCGAGGTGGCCTATGCCAATCTCCAAGCTTCAGCGGTGGGATTGGGTGTGACTACTTCGGGATATTTACCGACCCTGACCCTCACCAGTTCGGCAAATCGTTCTCAGCAAAACAGCACGGCAGGGTTTGCCATACCCGCCTTGAATGCGGACTCTACGAGTCTGAGCCTCAGTTATGTTTTGCTGGATTTTGGTGCACGTGCGGCCCAACGCAACGCTGCAAAGGCCCAGTTATTTATATCTGGCTTCGATAACAACCTCGCTCTACAAAATGTCTCCCTTTCGGTCACTCAAAATTATTATCAATTGATCGGGGAACAAGCCTTGGTACGCGCCTATCAACAGACGGTTGCAGAAGACCTCGCCAGCCTGAATACGGCCACTATTCAACAGAAATCAGGCATGGCCACGATCAGTGATGTACTGCAAGCCAAAGCGGCACTGGCCCAGGCAAAAGCCGAACTGATTTCGGCGCGGGCTCAGGTCCGTTCGGATAAGGGTGCCCTGGCTGAATCCTGTGGCTTGCTGGCAAACAATCCAATACCGCTTCAACCATTGAACCCCCAGGTGCTTCCACCAATCGTTACCCCTGCCGTACAAACCTTGATTCACTATGCGATCAGTCACAATGCTTCTGTTTCTGCCGATGCGGCCCAGATTCTTGCAGACCGTGCGGACGTCCAGTCTGATCAGGCGGTGGGCTTACCGACACTGAGCCTGGGGGTCAGCGGCGGTAAGCGGTTCCAGAATCAGTTATCTCCTTCGCAAAACTGGTCCATCGGCGTTACCCTCACCGTCCCCATTTTCTCTGGTTTCAAAGACAGCTATCAGGTAGAAGAAGCACGCTCCCAAGTCAACAGTGCACAGGCCAGTTTGAACGAAGAAGCGCAAACGGTTTCTCTCACTGTTTATCAAGACTATCAGACAGTGTTGGGCGCACGCGAGGCCGCTCAGGCCGCGCAACTGGCTGTAGCCAGTGCCCAGGCTTCACTGAAAGCTGTTCGGGCGCAATATAAAGTAGGATTGGCCACCATGGTGGATTTACTGACGGCTCAAGCAACGCTGACCACGGCGCAACAAACCCAGATTCAGGACATTACGACCGGCTACATTGATCTGGCCAATCTGGCCAATGCGTTGGGTTACATAGAAATTCCGCACGATCTGACATCCTTGCAGGATCAATCATGAAAATCATTCATCTCACGCGTAATCGCGCCACGCTTCTTGCCACCCCCTCATTGCGTTGGCTTCGACAGAGTGCTTTTGTGGTACTGGGACTGGTCATTGTGACCAATCTTTCCGGTTGCCAGGAAGCCCACCACCGCAAGGTTCCCGCTCTTCCTGTAGAGGTAGCATCGGTGATCCAAGGGAATCTGCCCATCACCGTGGATACGCTGGGTCAGGCTGTGCCTATACACAGCGTAACCGTGACGCCGCAAGTGAGTGGTACCCTACAGGCAGTCTATGTACATTCCGGACAATGGGTCACCCGAGGGCAGCCTTTATTTTTAATCAATCCTGCCATGTATTCTGCCGAAGTGGCTCAGGATAAAGGGAATCTGCAAGGGGAAATGGCCCAGGCGCACTATGATGCGCTTCAGGTCCAGGCTTATAAGCCGCTCATCGCCAAAAATTACGTGACCATGCAGACCTATCAGGAAGCGGTGGCCTCCGCAGAGACGGCCAATGCGACCGTAGCTGCGGATCAGGCAGCCCTCCAACAGGCGGAACTGAATCTTTCCTATACGCGGATCAATGCCCCCATTTCCGGGCAGGTCGGCCTGTTGACCATCAAATCGGGGAATCTGGTCGCGGCCAACAGCACTACCCTGACGACCATCAATCAAACCCAGCCTATCAAAGCGCAATTCAGTCTTCCGGAAAAAAACCTTGGAGATTTGCGCGCTGCGTTGAAGAGTAAGGCCGATACCGTCCAGGTATGGAATGAAGATCAACAGAAACTTCTCGGTCATGGCCCGATCACCGCTATCGATAACAGCGTCAGTTCAAGCTCCGGGACAGTGACGGTTCAGGCCACCATGCCGAATCTGGAGAATGCCATCTGGTCAGGTGAGTATCTGCAGGTCGTCTTTACTAAAAAACGCTTACACGATGCTTTATTGATTCCTTCGCTTGCCCTGCAGGAAGGCGAATCTGGGCCTTTTGTCTACGTGATTCGGCAAGGTAAAGCAGTCATGCAACCCGTCACTTTTTTGGGCCAAAATAAAGGCCAGACAGCCATTTCTGGGACTATTCACGTAGGCACCCAAGTCATTGTAGGCGCACCCGCACGCTTGCGACCCAATGCGTCCGTACGCGCTATTTCCTCCACCACTAAGGCTGCATCAAGGACCCCGAAAAAATCCGGGGGTACGGCATGAATCTCTCCGAACCGTTCATCCGTCGGCCCGTAGCGACGACGGTACTCGCATTAGCCATTGTGATCCTGGGGATTTTTGGCTATCTGCAATTACCTTCCGCTTTGCTCCCCAATGTGAGTTTTCCAACGGTATTGGTGACAGCATCTCTGCCTGGTGCGAGTCCGCAAACCATGTCCAGTGCCGTAGCGACCCCGCTTGAACGGCAATTTTCGAGTATTCCCGGATTGACGGCGATGAGTTCAACCAGCCAAAACGGGTCTACCCGGATTATCCTGCAGTTCTCCCTCAACGAGTCAGCCGCTGAGGCCACTCAGGACGTTTCCGATGCGGTCTCGCAGGCAGAACATTTTTTGCCTCCGGGGATGCCGGAACCACCGCTGGTCAAAAACATCAACCCGACCGCAACACCGATCATGTATATCGGTCTGTCAGCGGCCAATATGCCGCTGTACGATTTGGATAAATATGCGGAAACGAAAGTAGCCACTTCTTTATCCACGGTTCCGGGCGTTGCCGATGTCGAAGTATTCGGTGCACAAACCTATGCCGTGCGCATTTACGCGAATCCCTTTGCTCTTGCGGCACGTGGGCTCAGCTTGAATACCGTGGAGTCCGCGATTAAATCGGCCAATGTGGACTTGCCAGAAGGGACGCTTGAGGGCGGCAAAGTGAATTTTGCTGCGCAGGTACATGGGCAGCTGCATACGGCCAAAGCTTTCAATCATCTGATTCTGGCGTACGCAGGGGGGCAACCCATTCCTCTCAGCGCGGTAGCCAAGGCGCAAAACAGCACGCAGTACAATCTGCAAAAAACCTGGATTAATGGTTCTCCCGGCATCGTTCTGGCGGTTGTTCGTCAGCCCGGTAGTAACACGGTGGCTATTTCGCAGGGGATCCGGAAGATGCTGCCGTCCTTGATGGCATCTGCCCCCGGCGGTGCGCATCTTTCGGTTGTTTTTGACAACGCCGATTATATCAGGGCAGCTATCGAAGACGTGGTTTTTACCTTATTGCTGGCCAGCCTGCTCGTCGCTGGCGTGATGTGGTTATTTTTACGCAGGGCTACGGCTACTCTGATAGGTGCACTGGCTATCCCCTTGTCATTGTTGGCTACTTTTCTGGTCATGATGTTATTGGGCTATAGCCTCAATACCCTGACCTTGCTGGCACTGACCCTGTCTGTAGGCTTTGTGGTCGATGATGCGGTGGTCATGCTGGAAAATATCAATCGCCATCTGGAACGGGGAACCTCTGCCATGCAGGCCGCCTTGGACGGCTCTCGGGAGATCAGTTTTACCGTCATGGCTATGACTCTTTCTTTAGCCATCATCTTTCTGCCATTAATCCTGATGGGTGGTTTTATCGGGCATCTGTTTGCGGCCTTCGGCGTTACAATTGCTGTGGTGATTCTGCTGTCCGGCCTGATTGCATTGACCGTTACCCCCATGTTAGCCAGTCGTTTTTTGCATCGGGGTGCTGCGGAAGACCGGGACCAACAAAGCCGGTTTGAACGAGGATTCTCACGAAGCCGTGATTTTTATATCCGCAGCTTGCGCAAGGCGCTGCAACACCGTAACTGGTTACTGGGTGTCGCAGGATTGATGCTCCTGGGCAGTGTAGGGTTGGCTCTGATCGTACCCAAAAGTTTTATCCCCAATGAAAACAATGGTTCCTTTTTTGCCAGTATTCAGTATCCCACCGGCATGTCCTTTGCCGAACTGGCGGCGGAGCAGAAAAAAATTGAGGCAGTTGTTTTGCGAAATTCCAGCGTGCAATCGGTTATCTCTTCGGCCGGACAGGGTGCTGGAGCCTTTGGCGGAAGCAATTCTGGTCGCCTGATTGTACGCCTCAAATCCGGAGATTCCGGGAAAACCGATGCCGTTATCGCCTCTCTACGCAAGGCAACCCGCCAGTTTTCCAATACCGAAATATTTTTCCAGCAACCGGCAGCTATTCAGGTCGGACCTATTTCCTCAAATGCGCAATATCAATATGTCCTCCAGGGACAGGATTGGAACACCCTGGATACCGCTACACACAATCTGGTGACTGCGTTGCGCAAAAACACCCTGATTCAATCAGCCAATAGTGATTTACAAACCAACAATCCACAAGTTTCCATCACGATCAATCGTCCCCGGGCGATAGCGATGGGGGTGACAGCGCAATCTATCGAACAGACCTTGGCACTGGCTTATGGGGGACAGGAAGTAGGGACTATTTACGGAAATTCGAACCAATATGAAGTGATTTTCGAATTGTCTCCAAAATATCAGCAAAATATTAATGCATTATCTTCATTGAGTGTGCCGGGAAGCGGTGGCACCCTGGTACCATTGTCTGCAGTGGCCAATTTTACCTATGACGCAGGCCCACTCAGCCTGGAACAGTACAATGGACTACCCTCCACGACCATTTCCTTCAATCTGGCTCCGGGTGCCAGTCTGGGGACGGTGACCAAAGAGCTTGATGCCACCGCACAGCAGATATTGCCTGCAGGTGTTACAGGAGAATTTGGAGGTAGTGCATCCACCTTCGAGTCTGCATTCTCATCGCTGCCCCTGCTGCTGGTAGCCACCATTTTGCTGATCTATGTGGTGCTCGCCATATTATATGAACATTTTTTACATCCTTTCACTATTCTTTCGGCCTTACCTCTCGCAGGGTTTGGCGCGCTCTTGTCCCTGCTGGTTTTTCATCAGCCACTCGATTTATATAGTTTTGTCGGGATCATCATGCTCATGGGGCTCGTCAAGAAAAATGGCATTATTCTTGTGGATTTTGCAGTCAGCCGGCGGCGCGAAGGAGAAAGTGCTTTAGATGCGATTGTGGATGCCTGTGCCGTGCGCTATCGCCCTATCATGATGACAACTTTCGCCGCTATTCTGGGTGTTCTCCCGATTGCCTTTGGCCTTGGGGCTGGGTCGGGTTCGCGCGTGCCCTTAGGCGTCGCGGTGGTTGGGGGGCTAGTGTTTTCACAATTTCTGACCCTCTACATCACTCCGGCTTTTTATCTCTGGATGGAGTCGTTTGGGGATCGGGTGAAACGTTGGTTAGGCATGCAGGCCCCTGAAAAAATGCCGGCTTTAGCACAGCCACAGGAAAGCTCAACACTCAAACTGTGAGCATTTAACCCCTGATGGTTTTGCCGTGGTATCTGTTACTCGATACCACGACACATTACCCAGATGAATTTTTATCAGTTTTGTACTTGGAGTCATCAATGCCTTTATCATACCCAACCTCATCTTCAGCGCTTTGGCCCAATTTTTATATGGTAGGTACCGTCAAGGGTGGGACAACCTCCCTTTATCGCCATCTTCAGCAGCATCCCGATGTTTTTTTACCGGCGTTCAAGGAACCCCATTTCTTTGCACAAATTCAGCCAAGAGCCAATCGTAAGCTCCTGATAGAATCTATTGAAGACGAGGCAGATTATCTCAAACTTTATCGCAGCGCCCTGAAATTTTCTGCCGTTGGGGATGCCAGCACTTCCAATCTCTGGTACCCCGAAGTGCCAGAGCGCATTCATCAAGTGGCACCCGATGCCAAAATCATTATCATGCTGCGTGATCCAGTAGCTCGCGCTCATTCCCATTATCTGATGGATTTTCGTGAGGGAATAGTTGATCAGCCGTTGAGTGTGGAATTACTGAAACGTGATTTTGAGCAACGCGAAAAAGGCTGGGGGATTTCGCGGATGTACGTGGACTTGGGCCTGTATGCGGATCCGGTACAACGCTACTTCCAAACCTTTGGCGCTTCCAATGTGCAGATTCTGCAATTCGATGAATTGGTTCGAGCTCCGGAAGATACCTTACAGCGCGTTGCCCAGCACCTGGGTATTGCTTTTGAACCGTTTTTACAGATGGATCTGAACACCGTACATAATGCTTACAAAGCCCCGCGTGGCAAGTGGTCCAGACGTTGCGCCGCGAGCCCGTTGGCCCGCTGGATTGGCTATCGGCTTATGCCTAGAAACCTGCAGTGGTGGTTATATCAGCACCTGATTTTAAAATCTTCTTCCAAACCGCAGCTGGATCCCGCAGTTCGTCACTATCTAGAGGGCATTTACGCAGCTGATGTCCTGAAACTGGAGTCCCTATTGAATCAGGAGCTGCCGTCATTGCGGGCTTCCTGGTCGATCAACGAGCCCATCAGCCATGCCTGAACTTGCCCTGAAATCAGAGGAGATATCTCCCACTACGCGCCGCGCAGTCTGCGTACTCGGTATGCACCGTAGCGGGACCAGTGCCATTGCCAAAGGTTTGGAATGTTGGGGTATCCATATGGGGGATGCTCTCATATCCCCAGGAATGGATAATCCACGCGGGTATTGGGAAGACGCACACATTGTTGCGATTAATCAGAAATTAATGCAGCGCTGTGATTTGGCATGGAACGATGTGCGTATCTTATCGGCTGAAGTTTTTCTTGATGGACGTCACGAGGACCTGACCGAACAAGCCTTCAAATTACTGGAACAAAGAATCGCTGTTTGGAATAACTGGGGATTCAAGGATCCCAGAACCTTGCGCACACTTCCTTTCTGGTTGCGTGTAGCGGATCTGGGAGGAATAGACATACAATTTGTTTTAGCCCTCAGGCACCCGATTTCCGTGGTGGCCTCTCTACAGACTCGCAATGGTATGGATGCCGTGCGCAGCCAATTGATGTGGTTAGCGCATTGGGTGCCTTTCCTGAACCTGCTGGAAAACCAAAAAATTGCCATCCTCCATTATGATCAGGTGTTAGAACATCCTGCACAGACGATGCAGCGCGCAGGAGAGCATCTTGGATTTGCGATTCATGCCGAGCGACTTCATACCTATAAGCATCACTTTTTGACTAGCAAATTGCGCCATCATCAGGCAGGGAATGATTCCCCAGAAAACCCACTCATCTTACCATTGGTACACAAAACGATGCAGGTGCTGGGAAACTGTGGTGTATCGCCCGATACCCAGTTTTGGCAGGCGTGGAAGCTTCTGCAAAATGAACATCAAAATTTATCCGGTATCCTGGACTTGATAGATCACGAAAGCGAACGACGGCGCAGACGCCGCACTTTCTGGTGGAAGATGACTCATGTCCACCGATAGCCTTCACCGAAAGTCATCCACCCAAACCTTTCTGCCGCCGGTTTATGTTATTACGCTTACTGAGGATATGGATCGCCGTAACCATGTAGAAGATTTACGAAGGAACGCCGGAATACCCATGAAAATTTTTCCGGCTATTACGCCTCGTACGAGAGACGCCTACCCGCCGATTTACGATGCGCGTTATCGACAATGGCATTATGGTTATGACCTGACCCCTGGAGAAGTGGGTTGTTTTTTGAGCCACCGTGCACTTTGGGAGCTTTGTGCACAATCACAAGATCCAGCATGGTGTATTTTGGAAGATGATGTAGAGTTGGATCCTGAATTTTCTGCCAAGCTACAATTGGCGTTGGCGCATGTGACAGACTGGGACGTACTCCGCCTGATGGCGGAACGCTATGATCGCAAAGGATTACCCTACAAAAAATTGGATGACACCGATACTTTGATGCATTACGTCAGGCCTGCTATGGGAACGGCCGCTTATCTGATTCGCCCAGCCGCTGCAAAACGCTTGCTGGCGTTCAGCACTCGAATGACCGAGCCCGTGGATAAGGTGCTGGATCAATATTGGCTTCATGGTTTACGTGTACTGGTTTTGGAGCCATTCGTTGTTCAAATCAGACAAGATTTACCTTCTGCCATTTCTTGCCGTGGCTGGGATGCCATGCGAAATGGTAAAAGGCCTCTCTGGCGTCGCCTGCAGCGCGATCTCCGTAATGGCGGAGATGCTCTCGCAGGGTTACTGTACAGTTTGAGGTATTTTCTGGGACTGTTTAGTCATTACTGAATGTTGTCTGCCAAACAGTGTCAGTGATTTTTAAATATAAAGCATCGAAACCTGGACGAGGCGAGATACTGGCGGGGCTAAAAAACGCTTCATGTTATCCAGCAGGACTCTGGTCAGCGTGTATAGATTTTTCTTTGCTCTGCTTTATGTCCTCCCGTAATAAATGCCGCTTGGGTGCAGGGGCCCGTGTGGCATCAATGATCTGAACTTCGATACTGGATGACTAAGGACAATTTGAACAAAATCTCTTATCATCATGCCCAAATATGCGCCCAAATTTTGCCCAAGTGAGGTTGGGAAAAAGGGGGATAATGCGGGAGTGGCAGCTTGGACAACTCGTTGTAAAAATTGGGCACAAAGGTGTATCTGTTTGATTAAAAAGGGGCTTAAAACTGATTTGTAGTCAGTGGGTCAGGGGTTCGATTCCTCTCGCCAGCACCAAATAAAACAGGCACTTAGCGAAATTTTCTGGGTGCTTTCATTTTTATGGGCTAACCCAGGGCTGATCTTGCGGGCTAACAGGATTGTTCCGAGACTTGCCGCAGTATATGAAATCCGCGCCTACAATAGCGTCAAAGGAATGGAGTTAAAACAACTGACATACGATGATAAACTCAATAGAGGCCATTGATAAAGTGATATCAGTCGCCCCCATGCTCGACTGGACTGACCGCCATTGTCGGCACTTTTTGCGGCT
>NZ_JBYCKP010000583.1:0-1711 GCF_057473445.1 Acidithiobacillus sp. TH-A36
AAACGGCACTTCGTGAACGCAGCAAACTTCAGGACTTCGGAATCAGCACCGCCAAGCTGGTACGCACCGCATCCAGCAGCCCCGCCGGTCTCTACAAAATCAAAATCGGACCCATGGCACCGACAGCTGCCCCCGAAGATTACGCATCCAGTCTGGAGCGCTTGCGTCTGGGCACTTTTGTGGTCAGCGAACAGGCGGGTTAAAGGCGTCAGCCCGCACCCGGTTCAGAGGTGGCAAGCGGCGCTCTCCCAGAATAGCCCAAATGATCAGCACCACCCAGGCAATGCCGGACCAGCCCAGGACGATATTGAGGACCAACACCCAAAGAAAATGCTCATGATGACGGGCAGCGGCAATCACGCTCGGTACAAAGTAAATCAGCAAGCCGAAAACCGCCGCCAGTAACCAGACCACAACATGAATAAACAAGGCGGCGATACCCAGACCAATCAGCGCCAACAGCACAATGCCGATACCCAGAAATGCGCTCATGCTTCTGCTCCTTCCGTTTTCGCGGCAAACAATTTGTTGATAATGGTATCTCCCTGCATTTCCTCGCCACTTAAGGTCATGGCCAGCAGTTCTCCGCCCAGCACATCGGGCGAAATAATCAGATCTGCACCAATCTGGCGTAAGCGTTCAAGATTTTTGGCATCCTGAACAGCTGCAACGGTTTTTCCGGAAACATTCAAATCCTTGGCGGCCAGGATGATAAAAGCATTTTCACTATCGGTCACCCGCAGGGCCAGAATACCCAGGGCACACTCAGCACCCGCCCGCCGCAAAACCTCCAGATCTGTCGCATCACCCACCATTAAATCTTCATTGGCCATCCATTCGTTTTCTGGAGGAGCAGGGACCAGAACCAGCGTCCGTAAATGGCGGGCGCGCAACGCCCGATAGGTATTTTGAGCAAGCATATTGTCGCCAATAATCAAATAATGATTACGATAATGGCGTTTCTCACCACCCATGAGCAGTCGCTGCATCCGACCATTGAGTAACGGCACAATCACTGCAGATATAGAGGTGGCAAAAACCGTAATACCCAGAATAATAATGGAAATCACGAAAAATCGGGCATCAGTACTTTTGGGAACAATATCCCCATAACCCACCGTCGACATGGTGACCACGGCAAAATACAGGGCACTGACCAGATTGGTAATGGGTGGTGAAAAACCGGCACCCAGCACATAACTGCCCAATACCGCATAGCTCATCAACAACAAGATGGAGATAACTGCGAAAAGTGTACCTGCCGCCACACTGGAGTGTGCAAAATGTCGGCGGAACAACAGCAAAGCAATGAGAATGACGGCATTGAAAATGGTGAATCCGCTCCACTCCAGTCCGTAATGGTGGAGCAGCATGGCCAACATTGCACCTGCCAATACCAGCGTAATAGCCCAGGAAAAACGTGAGCGGAACAGCAAACCAAAAGCCATTAACAAGAGAACGATGCCCAGTACGGCTTCGGGCACAGTGCCAAGTGCTGAAAGCAAAGGGGCCTGGGTCAAACTGGTGGAGGGCGCCAAATCTGAAAGTTCTGGAAAAATGCGCAGCAGATTCGGCAGTGCATTGAGAATAGCGAGAGCACCCAGCAAACCTACGGCCAATGCCATGGGAATATGGGGAAACCAGTGATCCAGATATAAAACCGCACGCGCCTTGGCCGCAAATCGAAATAACCTCTGGCGCAAAGACAGGC
>NZ_JBYCKP010000584.1:0-4749 GCF_057473445.1 Acidithiobacillus sp. TH-A36
TCTGCAGCGGAGGATTTTATGCAGATCATCCGGCTGCAGATCGACTTCTCCCGGCTGTTCGGGGATCTCGTGCATGTGCTGGTCATTCTGGCCTTGGGCACACTCGCGGAGTTGTTCTTTTTGTATCAGTTTGTCGTGCATGTTTTTTAACTGGAGAGAACAATGACTATTTCTTGTGCGATAGAATGGGACGGTAAGGCGTGGTGGTGGAGCACCGACATGCGTCTTTTGTCTTATGACATGAGGCCTCACCCCCCATCCCGCTTTAGAGCCAAACAATGCTGTTCATGCGGTGATTTAGTCCTCCGTAGTGCGAAATACATCCAGGTGGAGCGTTGGCGGGATTGTGCCAATGAGATCGAAGAACGGATCTGCGGCGATGAGGTTCCCCTGGCGTCATGGTTTGTTTGCGAATCATGCGCCCCTATCTTCGTGAAGCTCCACGATATGAACGTAGATGTAGATTTAGGCAACTGCAATTTTCATGATCTTTTAGGTGAGTTTGAGGCGCTGTATGGACCAAGTGTGGGGTTCAAATTAAAACTGCCTACCTATCAGTCAGGAGGAATATGGGTATGAAAACAGAACACGTTGAAGCGCAGAAAATACCCTTGTCCACAACAGATTCCATTCAGGAATCGCCAAATACGCAAATCATTACCGTGATGAACTGGGCGTTTTATGACGGAGGAATACCTGGATGGATCTGGTGAGGCGGAGTGTGGCGAAATGACAGAACAATCTACCACTTCGATTCAGGACGTGATAACCGCGATCCTTAACAATATCGGTCAGGACAAAATGGCGCTATTCGCGTCACTTCGGGGACATCCTTTGCTGCAGGATGCTTTAGTCTTTGCGCGTGACGGTCAACCAGAACGGTTCCTCTATGCGCTTCCTTACCCACTGGAACGGTTGACCGACGGCTTGCTTCAGACGGTCCTCCCTGGTAAGTCGGAGGCGCATTTCATCCTGAAACGGTACCAATTCCTGAATGCTCACTTTCAGGGAATTATTCAGCGGCGGGAGGGAATTAGCTGTAGCGGGGACAAATCCAGCACCATTCTATACCGCTTGTTACAATACTACCTTACCGGGAAAGAGGTGGCGTTTAATCCGGGTGAGCAATATACATTCGGACATCCGACCACTGTGTTTACGACACATCGGGAGATCGTAGAGTTTTTCGACGGACTGTACGGCTTGTATTACGGGAATCCTGAAGGTTATTTGAAGGCGCTTAAAACCACCCTGGAGAATAACAATGGCTGACAAAACCGGCATTGCCTGGACAAATGCCACCTGGAACCCGGTGACGGGCTGCTCCAAGGTTTCCCAAGGCTGCAAGCATTGTTATGCGGAGCGGGAGTGGGCAAGGCTTTCCGCTAACCCAAAAGCCGTGAGCTACTACGGCAGAGCCTTTACGGACGTGGCCTGTCATGAAGATCGTCTGGACCAGCCCTTGCGCTGGAAAAAGCCCCGGATGATTTTTGTCAATTCCATGTCTGACCTGTTTCACGAGTCTGTGCCGGATGCTTTTATCGACCGGGTATTTGCGGTGATGGCCCTGGCCGAGCAGCATACTTTTCAAATTTTGACCAAGCGACCCGAACGGATGTTTAAGTATCTTACTACGCCGGGGCGCATGGACATTATCGGGAATGAGGCGATGCCTGCTGTCCGGTCGGATTGTTTTGGCATTCTGGAGTGGCCATTGCCGAATGTCTGGCTTGGCGTATCGGCTGAGGATCAAGAGAGTGCTGATGAGAGGCTTTTTTACTTGATGAATACACCTGCGGCAATTCGTTGGCTCAGTGCCGAGCCGCTTTTAGGCCCGATAGATCTTGAGGATGTGCCCGTCGGTATGAATGGACCCTTGCGGACATACGGAGAGACAAACGCCCCTAAACTGGATTGGGTCGTGGTAGGCGGAGAATCAGGGCCGGATGCCCGGCCAATGCACCCGGATTGGGTAGAGGCTATTCAGGAACAATGCACCCAGGCTCATGTACCGTTTTTCTTCAAACAATGGGGTGAGTGGCTTCCTGTGAATCAGATGACGCCGGAGTTTATGGAAACGCTCTACCGCTCTAATCGGAAAGCGAAGGCCGATGAATGCCAATGGGGTGTTGATGAGGCGTTCGGGAAACATTGTGTCGTACCACAAGCGGTACTGAATAAGGACGGATATTGCTTGTCTCTCACTGATCCAATGGCTTTCCAGCAAGGCAGTAGGAGTATGTCGGTATTCCGTGTGGGTGTGCGTAAGGCTGGATGCAGGCTGAATGGCCGAGAATGGCAGGCTTGGCCTGTCGGAATGGTCACGGATGATGTTGATGGCTGACGATCTCGTGAACAGGCTTCGCGCTCTGGCCAACTACCAGCACGACGACCTTTCGATTGCGGAAGAAGCGGCAGAGGAGATCGAGCGGCTGAGAGCGCGTTTTTGGGCTTCGCAAAAATCAAATGCACACGCATCTACCGATGATTATACCGTATCGGATAGTGAAGTGGCGGAAACCATCTTGCGTTATCTGGGGTTTGCCGTCGAACCATCATTGGAACCTTATGTGGATCGGAAAAGAGATCATGTCGCCAAGATCGTTCGTGCGGCTATTGATGCTGACCGCCGTTTGCGGAACGGATTATGAGCGCATTCGCTCTACGCTGGCGACTTGGCGAGATTAAAAATTTTAACGAGCGCATGAGCCGTTGGCATGGAGCAAGTGGCGATGGAATTAAAACCGAGTGTGGACTAATAGTGCCCGTGATAGCGCATGGACAACCACCAGAAGCCTACGAACTGGATGACTACAAGAACAAAATTACCTGCAAAAAGTGTCAAATTGTTATTGCTGCCAAGGAAAAAATAAATGCCCGCTGATCTTTCTGTTATCGCCTGGATCTAGCTGGTCATTCCCGCTGCAATAGGTTTGCTGTTAGTGTGGGTGGTCGCGTTGGAACTGCGGCAAATTTATCGCAGTTTTCGGACTTGGTTTCGGAATTGATTTGGGAGGTGATTATGATTTGCGACGATTGCGCGAAAGCGCGAAAAAAGCACAATGATCCTGAACTGCTGGAATGCAAGCTCCGCGAGGTTCAGCCTGTAGATGTGATGATCGCGTATTACACCTTCATTGTGCAGAAAGGCGTCATCGAAGAACCGTTCCGATTGGTTTGCGACTGTGAAAAGCATCCTGAACATGCCTGGCCATTCCAGTTCCATCCGGTGATTGTGCTTGAATGTGACGGGTATAAGAAGCAGGAGAAAAACCATGGGAAATGTTAAATTCTGGGCATTATTTTTAATTTTTATTTCTATTGTACTGCTTGCCATCGTTTTGTTTTATGTGGTAGGTCCGTTCTTGACGAGCGAGTTCGTTAAGGTAGTATTCAGACTTATAAGGTGATTTATGGTGAAAACACCGGAAAACATTAAAACGAAAGCTGGTCTAGTGACCTTCGGTATTCTGATTGCTGCGGTCATCGCCATCATTGCATTGGCTTTTATCCCTCTCGGCATACTTTATGGACTCGCGCTGATTTTCGGCTTTTCGCATAGTCTGAACCATATTATGTATATCCTGATGATCACCGCATTTGTTTCCCCGTTTATTTTCTTCGTTGGATGGGCTTCCTACGACTTGATTCATGATCTGTATGTGGAAGTCGTTTTTTTCATGGACACCAGAAGGAGACAACGATGAGAATCGCCATAGATGCCGACCAGGTGCTTTTTGACTTTCTTGCTACCTGGCACACGGTCGCAGAAAACACCCTGAATCGTGAGCTGGTCGAAAGGAACCAAAGCTATCACTTGATGACCCGCTATAGCTTATCCATGGCGGAATACCATCGCTGCTGGGCAATGTTCAATCGCTTTAATGTCTGGGAAGACTGTCCGGTTATTCCGGATGCTCTGGAAGCCGTCAATGCCTGGTTGGAAGCTGACCACGAGGTTTTTGTCATTTCCGCTGTGGATGTGGAAGCACGAAAGGCACGTCAGAGAGCCTTGGACAAGCTGGGGTTACGGCAAGTGCGGCTGATGGGTGTGGGCTTTGGTGGCAGCAAGTTTGATCCACTTCGGATTTTGAAGCCGGAGATCTTTGCCGATGATTTGTGGGTGCATTGCCGGGAAGCCGTGGATGCTGGAGTGCCGCGAGTGGTGCGAATCAGAGCAAACCATGATGGTGGCGGGGATCCTGTTCCCGGTGTGCCGGTTCTGGAAAGCATAGGGGAGATACTTGTTAAGCAGAGAAATTATCGCGTCGGTTGAGGGCGCGTTGGATGATTCCTGGCAAAGTGCCCAGGAAATAGCCGATAGGCTGCATATACGGGCTACGACAGTTCGCGAAGCCCTTACCCGGCTGGAAGTGTCTGGGAAGATCAGCACGCACGGTAAAAAGCCTATTTGCTACCGCTTGCGGGAACAGGTAGAAAATTCAGGATCGGAGAATCGCTCCGAATACCGAGGGGAGCCCCTGCCCTACATGCGCCCTGGGAGTTATGCCCCGCCAGCTCGACCTAAGATTACGCTTGGGGGTAGTGTGCGTTCCCTTGGAAGCCAAAATGACGAATGAAGCGACTTTGGCCACTGGCCAGGGTCCAACCAAAACGGTGTAGCGCAAGCTGCATCCTATTTTAATCGACAGAAGGAGCAACATCATGTTTGGATTTGGAGAAAAACCCGCAGAACAACAAACCGCCACTTGCCCATGCTGCCAGACGCAGATGCAGGATATGGGTGCC
>NZ_JBYCKP010000585.1:0-2415 GCF_057473445.1 Acidithiobacillus sp. TH-A36
GATTGACAATAAATGCCTTCAGGGCGGCGACATTGGCGCTTTCGCGCTGGAACCAGAAACCGATGAGCAGATAGGAAACCAGACCCACCGCTTCCCAGCCAAAAAACAACTGGAGAAAATTGTTGCTCATCACCAGCATGATCATGCTGAAAGTGAACAGGGAAATATAACTGAAAAAGCGGGCATAACCAGGATCACCATGCATGTAGCCTATGGTGTACAAATGCACGCAAAGCGACACAAAAGTAACCACCACCAGCATCAGCGCGGTCAGGCTGTCCACATCAAACCCGATGGGTACTTGCAGATGGCCGAGCACAGCCCATATATAGATATTGCCGTAAAAATCGACCCCATGCAGGGTCTGAAACAGTACCGCGAGGGCCAGATAAAAAGAGACGGTAACCCCCGTCAAGGGCGCCCAGTGCGCTTGTTCCTGCAGCTTCCAGCCGCCAAAACCAGCCACCAGAGAACCGGCCAGCGGTGCCAACGGAATAATCAGGTACACAAGGAGAGGCGGAAAGGCATTCAACCAGTCAAAAACCCACATATCAGCCTCTCAACTCGTCAATATCTTCTACGTTGATACTCCGGCGGTTCCGGAAGTAAACCACCAGAATGGCCAGACCAATGGCTGCTTCAGCAGCAGCTACCGTCAGGATGAAAAAAACAAAAACCTGCCCTTCGAGATTACCCAGATAGCGGGAAAAGGCCACCAGATTGATATTCACTGCCAGCAGCAGTAATTCAATGGCCATCAGCAAAATAATCACGTTTTTGCGGTTCAGGAAAATCCCCACCACACCGATGGAAAACAGGATAGCCCCGAGTATCAGATAAGCGGCGAGCGTTGGTTGTCCACCCATCATCATTGTTCTGGCCCCCGCAAATTCACCAGGCTGATGCGGTCTTTGGCACGCACTGCCATTTGCGCATCAATACTCTGGGTTTTAGTGCCCTGGCGACGCCGCAAGGTCAGGGCAATAGCCGCAATAATCGCAACCAGCAAAATCACCGCCGCAATTTCAAAGGGATATAAATAATGAGTGTAAAGCAATACTCCCAGGGCGCGGGTATTATCTGCATTGGCAGGAATAGGGCCGGGAGCAGGAATATGGCCCAACGGCGAAGTCCAGAAAACCACGGCCAGTTCCAGCACGCCCAGAATGGCAATGGCCAGCCCCAGCGGCAGGTAACTCAAAAACCCTTCCTTGAGACGGGTCAAATTAATATCCAGCATCATCACCACAAACAGGAAAAGCACCATGACCGCGCCCACATAAACCAGAATCAGGATCAGACCCAAAAATTCTGCGCCCAGCAAAATGAACAGGGCGGCGGCATTAAAAAACGCCAGCACCAGAAAAAGCGACGCATATACCGGATTTCTTGCCGTGATTACCGCTGTCGCAGAACCCAGCAATATCGCCGAAAAAAGGTAAAAAAGAATAGTGGTTATGATCATAATGATTATTTTCCTGTCAACGATATGCGCGGTCTGCTTCGCGATCCGCTGCCAATTCTGCTTCCAGACGATCACCATTGGCGAGGAGCATATCCTTGGTATAAATCAGATCACCACGAATTTCGCCGTGATAGGACAACACCCGACTTTCGACAATGGAATCCACCGGACAGGATTCTTCACAAAGACCACAAAAAATGCACTTGCTCAGATCAATGTCATAACGGGTGGTGCGGCGGGTTCCATCATTGCGTTGCTCACTTTCAATGGTGATCGCCAATGCCGGACAGACGGCTTCACATAATTTACAGGCGATACAGCGTTCTTCACCGTTTTCATAACGGCGCAGGGCATGCAGCCCCCGAAAACGCGGAGACTGGGGCGTTTGTTCTTCGGGATACTGCACGGTAATTTTGCGGGCAAAAAAATACCGGCCGGTCAGCTGCATACCGCGCAGCATTTCCGTCAGGAAAAAAGTCTTGAACCACTGCTTTGGGCGAATTTGCATATTGTTCTCCTCAGCGCAGAATGGCACGCATGGGTGTTTCCAGGGCAATACCCACTACCACAATCCAGGCAATGGTTACCGGAATGAACACTTTCCAGCCCAGGCGCATGATCTGGTCATAGCGATAGCGTGGGAATGTTGCACGAATCCACAAAAACACATATAGCAGAAAAGCGGTTTTGAGCAGCAACCAGACCAGGCCGGGTATCCAGGTCAATAATGGTGTGTTGATGGGTGCATACCAACCGCCCAGAAACAGGACCGTCGTCAACAACGACACAAAAATCATGTTGGCATATTCCGCCAGGAAAAACAGGGCGAAAGCCATTCCAGAATATTCCACATGGAAACCGGCGACAATTTCCGACTCGCCTTCCGCTACGTCAAAAGGTGCGCGGTTGGTTTCCGCCACACCGGAAATAAAATACACCAGAAAAAACGG
>NZ_JBYCKP010000586.1:0-12365 GCF_057473445.1 Acidithiobacillus sp. TH-A36
GGAGATTATGAAACCAGAGAAGGTTACCAGCCCTACATAGAAAATTACTTCATTCATGTTCCCGACGCCTACGACGATGTGGAAAACGCCCAAGGGGAAAAAACAGCCGCCCTGGAGCTGTATCGTGCTGCAGCGGCACACGCCGCAGCGCATGTGGTTTTTTCCAGATACGATCCCCGTTTTGAGCTGGCAAAGCCCTTGCAACGTTTGTGGATTGGTATTCTGGAAGATGCCCGGGTTGAGCATCTTGCCATCCAGAAATTCCCGGGCCTTTTCCCTCTATGGCAACATTTAGGCCGTTTGCCGGCCTGTGAGGAACAGGCAGCAGAACCTGAAACCGTAGCCATCATGGATCGTATCAGCCTCGCACTGCTCGATGCTGACTATGCTGATCCACATCCCTTTGTGGCCAACGCCCGAGAAGCGTTTATCCGGGTGTTGGCAGCCGAAGAAGACGTTTATGATGTGCTGATGGCGGCTGCTGAAAAACTGGCAGAAGAATGTGAAAAATCTTCCTGGAATTACTCTATGCAGAAAGATCAGTCTGAAAGCCCATATCGCGATGATAATCGCTATCTCTGGACGGCGCCTGCCACAGACTGGAGTGGCGATCCTCTCTCCGGCGGTCAGGCTCAGGTACGCAAATATGTCAGCATCATGGAAATGATCAACGCCGTCGATGTGGAAACAGCGGGAGATGATGCCCAGGAAGTCTGGGTGCTCGCCACAGAGTTCTATGACGACGATGGTCTGACGTTTAACGAAAAAGAGGGCAAGACGCCGGTATCGCAACCGGTAAATTATTCCGAGTGGGATTATCAGACCCAGCTGGAACGTCCCTTGTGGGTGACCGTGTATGAAAAACATCCCAAAATGGGAGATCCCTCAGAAATTAATACCATGCTCGAACAACAAAAGCCTTTGGTGCAAAGGCTGCGCAAGCTGATTGAAGCGGTGCAGCCCCAGGGCGTGGTGCGGACGCGCAAAGTCGAAGATGGGGATGAAATTGATATTAATGCGGCCATTCTGGCGATGACGGATATCCGCATGGGGCAACAGCCGGATCCGCGTATAGGTATTCGCACCCGTCTGAATATCCGGGATCTTTCCGTCATGTTGCTGGTTGACCTCTCCGAATCAACCAATGACCTGCTGCGTACGCGTTCAGAGGGTGATGTCAGTGTGCTGCATCTGGCCAGGGAAGCCACGGCTTTGCTGGCTGAGGCTCTGGAACGCATTGGCGACCCCTATATGCTTTGCGGTTTTGATTCCAATGGACGCCACGATGTGGAGTTTTACAAGTTCAAGGACTTTGATGCGCCTTATGATGACAAGGTGAAAGGTCGTCTGGCAGGCATGACCGGACAGCTTTCGACGCGTATGGGAGCGGCACTGCGCCATGCCGGACATCTGCTGGATCAGCGTGCCAGCCAGAAAAAATTGATTCTGCTCCTCACCGATGGTGAACCCGCAGATAATGATGTGCGCGATCCACAATATTTGCGTTTTGATACCAAAAAAGCCGTAGAAGAACTGAACCGCAAGGGTATCCGGACATTTTGCCTGTCTCTGGACCCTTATGCCGATGAATATGTTTCCAGAATTTTCGGGCAACGTAATTATCTGGTGCTGGATCATGTGGACAAGCTTCCAGAAAAATTACCGCAGCTTTATATATCCATGACCAAATGATTTTAAATTGGAACATAATACAGGGAGTGTCGAATGGGTAATTGGGCAATTGCAATTCCATTCCTGCCAATTTTATCGGCAGTCATTATTTTTGTCTTTGCGCATTCTGCCCGCAAGGTGGCGGCGCGAATCAGCGTAATCATTACCTTGCTGACTTTTATATTGGCGCTCATTGAGCTGACCAGTTATGCCCTGGGCGGCTTTTCGCGCGTGGAGGTTATCGGCACCCTCTGGGGGAGTGTATGGCTTGATCCTCTAACCCTCATCATGTGGAGTTTTGTAAGTGGAATCAGCCTGCTGGTCCATATGTATTCCGTCCGCTACATGGTCGAAGAGGCTAATTACACCCGCTTTTTTGCGCTTCTTGACTTGATGACAGCGACTATTTTATTCATGGTTTCTGCGGCTGATCTGATTACCTTGCTGGTCGCCTGGTTTCTGGTGGGGGTGGTACTTTATTTTTTGTTGGGCCACGATACCAACCGTCCTGCAGCAGGACGTTATGCGTTCTGGACGCAAATTACTTACCGGGCCGGAGATGTGCCACTCTGGTTGGCTGCTTTTGTGCTGATCAGAAGTTACCACTCTATTTCCCTTCCGGTGATTTTTTCCCGGCTGCAAATGTATCCGCATCTGGACGCTTTCTGGGGTTTATCGGTTCCGGAGCTGGTGGGTTTTCTCCTGGCTTTCGCCGCTTTTGCGCGCTCTGCCCAGTTTCTGCTTCATGGCTGGTTACCCTACACCATGGATGGTCCGACCCCAGTGTCTGCACTTATGCATGCAGGCATAGTCAACGCAGGCGGATTTTTGTTTAACCGGTTTTTTCCGGTATTCGAACACGCCAGTATTGTTTTGCATTTTGTATTTATCGTAGGCCTGATTACCGCTGTAGTGGGATCAGCCATGATGTTGATTCAAAATGATGTGAAACGCTCACTGGGCTATTCGACCATGGGGCAGATGGGTTTTATGGTCATGGAATGCGGGGTTGGGGCTTTTGCTCTGGCCATTTTCCATCTGATCGCCCACGGATTTTTCAAGGCATCCCTGTTTTTGGGAGCAGGAAATATCATTGGCGAGGCCCGGGAACATGATGGCGTCCCTGCGGACCCAGTGTACACCTCGATTGTCGAGCGGCGTCCGGCCAAGCCTTCACGGCTGCCCTGGCTGGCGGCGGCAGCCTTGACCATTATCGTACCAGTAGTCGTGCTCAGTGTGTCCCACTTATTTGTTTCATCGCGACTTCTGCACGAACAAGGGGTCATTATCCTGCTCTTTTTCGGCTGGGTGACCGGAGCCCAGGCCTTGTTTGCCACCCATAAAATGACCCATACCAACCCCTGGCGTTTGATGGGTGGTATTCTCGGATCATTTGTTCTGGTGGTCATTGGTTATACCCTGATCAGCCATTACTTCGGACACTTTTTATATCCGCACGACGAGGAATATCAGATATATGGTGCCGCCAGTATCAACAGCGTCTACTTTGACGTGTTGGTGATCATCCTTGCGCTGCTCTTTGTCGGTGCCTGGGCTTTGACCTTTTTTGCGGATTCCAGCGGTTGGTGGGATCGCGCAGATCAGGGCCGCTGGCGTGGTGTTTATCTGGCCCTGTATGCCTTGTTGTCCAGAGAGCTGTATGTCAATGACCTGTATGCCCGCATGACTCAGATTTTGTTGAGTGGGGCGCGGCGTCTCAACGTTATGTTACGGTGGTGCTGAGATGGATATCATCATCTGGATTATCGCAGGTGCTTTGCTACCCTGGTTCCCGTTCAGCTGGATTTTTAACCGTTTACTGGTCAGTGCACCGGGTGCCTGGGCGCGCGCTCTGACGGTTATTGTCCTGCCACAACTGGGTCTGCTGTTGCTTCTGAAATCAGGGGCCTGGTATCTGCTCGGCCAGGAAATGCCCACAGCCTTGCGGGCGTTGGCATTATTTACGGCGATTTTGTACGCCTATCGCGCTGCAGGAACCCGTGATATGCAGATTTGGGCGCGTTTTATGGCTACTTCCGGCTTGTCCCTGACCTGGCTTCTGGTCGGGGTCCTGCCGCAACACTGGGAGATGCAACTTTTTGTGCTCGCCTGGTCCATCCCTGCCGCGCTGATGCTGATATGGGCGGGCGTTTTGACGAAAAAAACCGGAGGTTCTTATCTGGGCCTGAGCGGCGGTTTTGCCCGGGTTTTGCCCCGTCTTTCCGTACTGATCTCGCTGACTGCACTTGCCGCCACCGCCACACCCATCTTTCCCAATTTTTTCGCCTTATTACAGGCTATGGAAAGCTTGCCAATCATCTGGATGCCTTTGTTATTGCTGGTCCTGCTCCTTTGGGGGTGGACCGTAGGGCGGCTTTTGCAGGATTTACTTTTCGGTATATACCATGGCGATGCGGTGCATGACTTGAGTGTGGCTGGCACCTGGTTGGGTGGACTGACTTTGGGGGTGTTTGCTTTGGTCGGAATCTTCTGGGGGGGTATATGGATCATCAACTGACTTTGGGGGATCGTCTGAAAGTACGGACGATGATTTATGTGGCCAGCGAGCCCATTCCCCGGTTTTGGCCAATGCGCACCTTCATTCACCATAACCCTCTGTTCGGGCTGGAACACCTTCCTTTTGAAGAGGCGGTGGAAGAAGCTGGCCGTTTATTTCACGGACGCGGATATCTTTCCCGCAGTGAATATCAGGAATATTGGCAGGCCGGGAAAGTCGATGAAAATGCGCTGCGCAAATATCTCCATGTTTTTCTCGAAAAACACGCAGAGACTCTGCCCGGAATTTCCATGGAGCATTGGCTCTGGTCCCTGCTGACGCGTTGCCAGAACGAGCAGGTGGTCCCGAGGACGGATTGGCTGGATGGACGAATTCTGCATGCGGTTCTCCATGGACAAGCGCCAGATCAAGATGACGATACCCGGAAGCACCGCCTGCAAGACATTCTCAGCCATAAAATAGCCCTGGATGGGCCAGTTTATGCCAATGTCGATCGTCTGTTCGGGACGGACATTGGCAGTACCCTGGATGATCTGCTGGTAAAAAGCTGCCTGGACTTTTTTGATGAAGGTCAGTCAGCCTGGCAGTCGCCGGGACGCAAGCAGGGATTTTTTGCTGCATGGAAGGAAGTGGCTCAGCATAATGTGCGCTTTTTCCTGCGTGGATTGCATTTGCGCAATCTTCTGGACTCAGAAGCGACGCCTGAAGGCGTAGTGGCGCATATTCTCCGGGATCTGAAAGTTCCCGAAGCTTCCTGGCAAAAATATATTACCCGGCAATTGACCCGTTTGCATGGTTGGGCGGGTTTCATCCGCTATCGGAGTACCGCCAAACATTATTACTGGGCAGAGCAGTATCCGGCGGATCTGACGGATTTTCTGGCCGTACGCATGGTTCTGGGTATGGCGTTACTTCAGGAGGCAGTCAGGCACCATGCCTGTCCGGCCAATGCCGAAGAAATTCAGGATTTCGTGCATGCGGATCCTTTTTCTGCCTATTTGCGTCTGGAGTTGTACACGGGTTCCATTTTGCCCGCCTGGGCACAACAGGTAGAAAATGTACTGGCACGGCGCAAACGTTCCGGTTTTGACAAGATGGCGCAGCAGTACATTGCTGCCAAGTCCCGTTGGGAAGCGGAACGTCAGATTAAGAATCTGCAGCGACTGGCTAAAGTCATGGGTGCAGAAGCGGAAGCGCAACTGTTGGCGATGACGCCGGATCAGCTCGACAGGTTTTTGGAGATTATGCGGGCCTGGGAAAAGCAGGAGGGCTTTACCTGGTTGCGGTCCATGGAGTCTCACTACATCAAGGATCTGGTCAACCGGATCCATATTCCGCAGGCGTCTGCAGCAGCCGAGGAGAAACGGCCTTTTGCCCAGGCGTTGCTGTGTATTGACGTGCGTTCGGAACCCATGCGCCGGCATCTGGAAGCGATTGGTGATTATCAGACTTTTGGAATTGGTGGGTTTTTTGGGGTGCCGATCAGCTTCCTGGAGTATGGTCGTGGCACTGAAGTGCATCTTTGTCCGGCGATTCAGACCCCCAAAAATCTGGTGCTGGAAATTCCCGCCGAACTGGAACTGGAAGAAGAACCGCTTTATGGTGCTCTGGAGCATGTGCTTCATGAACTGAAGAGTTCGGTGTTGTCCCCATTTGTGGCAGTAGAAGCCGTGGGTCTCATTTTCAGTCTGGGCTTGATTGGCAAGACCGTCGCGCCGCTGACTTATCATCATCTCCATCACAAGCTGCATGCTGAAAAGCCGGTAACGCGACTGCTCCTGGACAAGCTCAGTCCGGATCAGGCGGATTCCATTTTGCGGGCTGTGCAGCGGGCGATGATTGTCCGGGCGTTGATCAATGAATGGAATGTTCCGCGCGATCAGGTGACGGACGACGATGTCAAAGAGTTGCGCGAAATTGCTTTGGAACATATCTCTGGACCCAGTGCACTGGCCCAACGCCGCAATTTGTCTGCTCAGCAGGAGTCTGAATTCATTCAGAAATTGCGTGACATATATCGGGTCGAACGGCATGAAACCAGTTTGCAGATGGAGCGACTGGGCCGCATTGGTTTCAGTCTGGATGAGCAGGTCCGCTACATTTCTCAGGCTCTGCTGCTGATTGGCATGAATCGTAATTTTTCGCGCTTTGTGCTGTTGGTTGGGCATCAAAGCGAAACCGAAAACAATCCCTATGAATCGGCTCTGGATTGTGGGGCCTGTGGAGGTGGCAAGGGGCTACCCAATGCCCGGGTATTTGCGGCTATGGCCAACAAACCCGAGGTACGTCGGCGTTTGCGCGACAAGGGAATCATCATCCCTGACGATACCTGGTTTATGCCGGCCGTGCATAACACCACTTCAGACGTGGTGGAACTGCATGATGTGGACTTGTTGCCAGCAAGACATCTGCTCTATCTGGAGCGTTTGCAGAATGGCTTGTCAGCAGCTACCCGTCGTTCTGCTGCCGAACGCATGCCACTGCTCGGAGGAAATGCCAGGTTGGCCCAGGACCCCTACGCAGCGGCGGCCATGGCTCAGCGCCAAACCCACGACTGGTCGCAGGTCCGTCCAGAGTGGGGCTTGACCCGCAATGCCTATGCTATTGTTGGCCGACGGGAATTGACCGAGGGTCTGGATCTGGAAAGCCGGGCTTTTCTCCATTCCTACGATTACCGCCTGGATCCCAAGGGCCGTCTTCTGGAAACCATTCTTTCCAGTCCCATGGTGGTGGGTGAATGGATTAATCTGGAACATTATTTTTCCGTTGTGGATACGGAGCACTATGGTAGTGGCAGTAAGGTATATCACAACGTGGCGGGGCGCTTTGCAGTGATGACCGGCAACCAGAGTGATTTGCGTACAGGGCTGCCTACCCAGACCGTTCTCAAGGATGGCAAGCCTTACCATGAGCCGGTGCGCTTGATTGTGCTGGTCGAAGCGCCGGTCGCTTTTGCCCAGAGATCCGTGGGTAACCTGGTTAAAATCAAGGCGCTGCTGGGTGGGGGTTGGGTCCGGGTCATCATCATGGATCCGGAAGATGATTATCGCGCCTATGTCCTCGAAGATGGTGCCTTTCACTTGCAAGAACGAACTGAAACCCCTGACAGACAGACCCTCCTGGAGGAAATCGCATGAACACACTGAATTTGAGCCCTTTGAAAAAGCTGGAAATCATCATGGAGGGCGCGCACAAGGATTTTGCCACGGATCTTCTCGACAGGGCCGGGGTGAAAGGTTATACCATTGTCGGTAATTTGTCTGGAAAAGGCAGTCACGGCATTTATGAAGGACACGTTATGTTCAATGAAGATGACGTGCTGATCATGATTATAGTGGCTGTTCCCGAAGAGTTGGTGTCTCCTATTCTGGAAGGCTTCGCACCATTTTTTGAGAAACATACCGGGGTTGTGTTTGTTACGGATATCCAGGTCAGTCGGCTGGTGAAATTCAAGAATTAATATCAAGAGGTGATACGGTGAACAGTGATTCAAAAGAACAGTACCTGATTGAGAAAGAGCCGTATTACAAGGAAGTCCACGATGAAATTTCCTTGTATGAAGCGGCTTACGCAGCCCGTCTGCCGATGATGGTCAAGGGCCCGACCGGCTGCGGAAAGTCCCGTTTTGTTGAATATATGGCGTGGCGTCTGAAGCGGCCTCTGATTACTGTGGCTTGCAACGAGGACATGACGGCTTCAGACCTGGTAGGGCGGTTTCTGCTGGACAAGGATGGTACCAAATGGCAGGACGGTCCTCTGACCACCGCTGCGCGTATAGGGGCCATCTGTTATCTGGATGAAATTGTCGAGGCTCGTCAGGATACGACGGTGGTGATTCATCCTCTTACGGATCATCGGCGCACACTTCCCCTGGATAAGAAGGGTGAGCTGATTCAGGCCCATCCTGATTTTCAGCTGGTGATTTCCTTTAACCCCGGCTACCAGTCTTCCATGAAAGATCTGAAACAATCCACCAAGCAGCGTTTTGGGGCTTTGGATTTTTCCTATCCGCAACGGACGATTGAAGTGGAAATTGTGGCTCATGAGTCGGGTGTTTCGGAAGATATGGCGGAAAAGCTGGTTTCCATTGCCGAACGTTCGCGCAACCTCAAGGGTCACGGTCTGGATGAAGGCTTGTCCACACGTATGCTCATTTATGCCGGTGCGTTGATACAGAAAGGTGTGGCACCCATTGCGGCCTGCAGCATGGCCCTGGTGCGCCCGATTACGGATGATCCGGATATGCGTGATGCCCTGGATGCGGCCGTCGGTACTTTTTTCTAACCTGAAACGGCGCGGGCCAAAGTTGCTGCAAAGCCTCCAGGTCCGCGACCATATTGAGGATTAAGGTCTTTTTACCTTGATTCGGGCTGGCTTCAACCCCGGTTTCAGTGCTGACGCAACCACTCCATGCTTTTGATCAGCATTCGATGGATGGAAAGTCCCTTATTGTAGGCGTGTACCTCATGCAGGGGTATCCAAAGCAAGGCATGGGACTCACTGTTTCCATCCAGGGGGATACGATCATCTATTTCCACCAGAAATCGAATATCCAGATGCTGATGGGCTAGCTCGCTGCCATGCCGGCGAGTCCGGTGAATATCCACATCAAAGATGCTTGATTGCAGCAAGCGGATATCTGTCTCTGCAACCCCGGTTTCTTCGCCGCACTCCTTGAGCGCCACGGCGAGGACATTTTCATCACCATCCGCATGTCCTCCCGGCTGAAACCATTGCTCCAGTTTCCGGTGGAGCATAAACAGCGTAGCGGTACGGGCAGGGTTGAGAATCCAGGTGGAAGCGGTAATGTGCAGGCCGCTTCCTTCCCGAAAAAAGCAATCCGGATCGCTTTGCAAAAGAACGCAACCCCGACGGGCATAAGCCAGCTCTTCCATATAGTGACTGCGATACTGGCAGAGCTGGGTTTGCAGGGTTTGCCGATTCATCTGCATCAAGTCCAGGAAGGGTTTTCCACGGCGTGGATGGCGGCGGCTGCGGCTTCATCCACGTCCGCTTCCTTTCCGGCAATGGTCAGGCGTCCGTAGGCACCCACGGCACGTACATCGACCAGCGTGATATTGGCAGCTTTTTCCGCCTGATTGGCGGCATATATGACGTAACCGGCCGGATCAGTTTCCAGAATGAACATGCTCTGCTCCGGAAGAATCATGGAGCCGCGCCGCCCCTGGCGGTTTATGAGTACGGTGTGATCCGGCATCATTCCACGGATGATTTCTTTCCAGGTGATTTTGCAGGCGGTACGATCCTGCTGACTGGCACCCATGCGCTGCAAAACCACTCGACCAGCCTCCCGTACATCACTCTGGTCACGATGATGAACGACCATCGCTCCAAATTCGCGTTCAATGACCTGCTGGGAAAGATGCACGCGGGTAGCTTTCAGGGCAATGTCCGTGAGACGGTGAATTGCCATGGCAGGGGAAACTTCAATCCACAAGGCCGCATCGCCGGGCACAGGAAGAAAGCCCTGGGAGACCGAGGCCATATATGCAGCGAGTTGCGGTTGTAGGGAGTCTATGTAGACGTAAGTGCGAAGTTGAATCATGAGCCATGGTTCGAATATAGTCGATCAATTATAGCGGGATTTACCGCTACGCTCCAGTCCATTTCATGTTGATCAGATGAGGTTGATAGTATTGGGAAAGCATCGCCTGCGGCGCTGGGCTCTGGATATTGTGCTGATGCTGTTGGTCGTGGCCGGAGTGTATGTATGGACACAATGGCGCGGCGCAAGTGATGTTGCTACTCCTGCCACATTACCGGTTCTGACCCTGCAAAAGCCGGATGGGCAGTGGGTACAGTATCATCCCGGAGCAAATCAGGTGGCCCTGATCAATTTCTGGTCTGCGGATTGCCCTCCCTGTATTGCCGAAATACCCGCCCTCAACTGGCTCCAGCAATGGTTTGGGGGTGCTGGATTTACGGTGCTGGGTGTAGCTGTTGCCGGAAATACGCCGCAGGCCATCGCGGCGGCGCGCTCCCGTTTTGCTATTGATTATCCCCTTTATGCGGATAAAAACGGAGCGGCCGCCCAGATTCTGGGCGGCGTTATCCTGACTCCCACCTCCTTGCTGATCAACCACAAGGGGCAGATTGTAGGCCGTTATGTAGGGGCTATTTCCCTGCCCGTTGTCGTCTGGCGATTACTTTGGATGTCCCGTCATTAGCGATGTATGGCTATTTCCCTGTGGGTGCGTTGCCGGATAGAGGGGTGCTAGGGCTTTCGCCTCCGCTGCTAAAGGCTGCTGCAGCGGACAAGCCGGCCGCCGGCAATATTGGGCATACAAACGCTCCCAATCCCGACGTGTTTCAGCAGGTTTGGCGCAGGCGAGGGCCAGCATCCCAAAACCATCATCGTCCCAGCCGCAATCACTCAGCACGGCTTCCGGCCAGCGTTGCATGTAGGCGTCGCGCATCAGGTTTTTACCTAATTCTGCCAAATCCTCAGCAATACCCCGGGCAAGAGCGCGCTCTTTCCATTCGTCCCATTCAAATAACGTTTCCTGTGTGGCAACCATAGAACACTCTCCCGTTGTGCAATTTCATGAGTGCACCCTTATTGGATGGGGTGCTTTTGGGCTACGACTCTTTAGGTTTAGTTCAGCTTGGGAGTGCTGTCAATAATTATATTCATATGCTTATATGCTAAAATTACGCTTCTCGCTGCTTTTCTGTCCTTGTGCTAGGTTAAGCGGTTATTATCCTGAAGACGTCAGCGGGCCTGCAGGTTTTTTGCTCCAACGTCCCTTGCCTGTTGTTCTAAGGCTCATCCTGCTGTCAGGAGAGAACTCGCCCTTTGGGCTCAGACAGCTCTCCTGACGGGCGCAGGATTTCGCCAAGAACAACAACGGCGCGGGCCAAAGTCGCGGCAAAGCCTGCAGGCCCACTGCCGTCTTCGGGATTACAGTGGCATCTCGCAACGGAGTGGTACACATGATTCGAAGTATGACGGGGTTTGCCCGCAGTGAAAGGCATGGAGACTGGGGCACGCTGGTTTGGGAATTGCGTACCGTCAATCACCGTTACCTGGATATCAGTTTACGGTTGCCGGAAGGTTTTTCCGTGTATGAAACGGCGATCCGGGCACGCTTGCAAAAATCCCTGCAGCGCGGAAGGGTTGATGTCTGGCTGCGCTTTCAGGCTGTTGAAGGTGGAGGGTTGCGCCTCAACCGTGATCTGGCGGTAGAATTACAGACCATTTACAGCGAATTGCTGCAGTGCTGGAATCTGCGCGAGACGGCTTTGAATCCGCTGGACGCCTTGCGTTGGCCCGGTCTGGTGCAAAGCACCGGCACGGACAGTGCTGTTCTGGAAGAAGAAGTTTTGTCCTTGCTGGATGGTACCATTGAAGAATTACAGGCCACCCGGGAGCGTGAGGGGGCAGCACTGGCGCAGATACTGTTGAGCCGGGTGGATGCCATTGGCGAACAGACCTGCGCGCTGCGGGCGCATCTTCCGGAACTGGAAGAGGCGGTGCGGAATCGTCTGCAGACCCGTCTTGCTGACCTGTCCGTGCAGGTCGATCCGCAGCGCTGGGAGCAGGAAATTCTGTTTTATCTTCAGCGTCAGGATACGGCAGAAGAGCTGGATCGGCTGGATACGCATCTGCAGGAATTGAGACGGATACTGACCCGCCGCGAAGCAGTTGGACGGCGTCTGGATTTTTTAATGCAGGAGCTGAACCGGGAAGCCAACACCCTGGCCTCCAAGGCTGCAGACAGTCAGGTGACTTTTGCATCTGTGGAACTGAAGGTGTTGATCGAACAGATGCGCGAGCAGGTGCAGAATGTGGAGTAGAAAATCATGACGAACAGCGCAGAACGCGGTATCCTGTGGATTATTTCGGCGCCTAGCGGGGCGGGGAAAACCAGCTTGTCGCGAGCGCTGGTGGAGGTGACTTCGCAGTTTCGCGCTTCGGTTTCCTACACCACGCGTCCGGCACGACCCGGAGAGGTGGATGGAACAGACTACCATTTCGTGGAAATGGCGCAATTCAGCGAAATGGCGGAGCGGGGCGAGTTTCTGGAATACGCCCGGGTGCATGGTAATGGTTATGGCACCAGTGAGCCCTGGGTCAAAAGCCAGCTGTTTGCCGGCATGGATGTGTTGCTGGAGATAGACTGGCAGGGCGCGCGTCAGGTCCGTGAACGTTTAC
>NZ_JBYCKP010000587.1:0-1021 GCF_057473445.1 Acidithiobacillus sp. TH-A36
CCGAAATTGACAATAAAGATTTTTTCAAAGAAACGGTTCAAGCGATACCATCGTTCGTCTCCAGAACGCAGCCAGGCTACTTCCAGCCCGAAAAGGATCCAGGACACCCCGATGGTTAATGGGGTCCAGAGGATATGCATGGATGTAATCCAGGCAAAGTCGAGTCGACTTAACAGGATGGGTAATGAGTTTTCAACAAGCATAACAAACTCCTCGTTTCAAAAGCGGCATTAAAAAAATTGCAGATATACGAGCGAATCTATAGAAGCAATAAATATGCCTGTTATTCGTCCTATAATTAATCAGTAGGTTGTGTTTCAAAAATGATTTTTCGCAAAAAAATAATGGGGGATACAACCGGTTCATGTGGTTTATATAACCCGATTTATGCTCGCAAAGACCAAAAATGACAAAACGCATTTATATCAAGCCAGCTGTCGCCAGAATGGATGGTTCTGCCATTAAAAAAAGATTGTGTTCTGGCGGATGAACAGCAAAGAAGCAGTCAAATAAGGCGTTCACCTGATTACGGCCAAGCAGGAATCAGCGCCCAGATTGTCCAAGCTCAAAAGGTCAACTTGTATAATGCTTTCAGTATATCAATCGGTTAAAGATAAATTGTCAGGGCACAACGGGACAATTCGCGATGCGGAAATGACTAACAAATGCCATTGATAGGCTGTCCTGTCATGTACTGCAAAGGTTTGGTAGGCATAGAATTCTTCCTGCTTGGGACTACAACCGCGAAGTACAGCCCAGACAACAGGTGGCATAAGTGCCCGGTTTCAGCCTGAAAACTGTTTATTCATCGTCGATAGTGTACTGATATCGATCGCACAGGGTGATCTACAACAGGCTGCGTGCAGCCTTGCCGATACCTTCCGCTGACATTGGATGCTGATCGGCAAAGCGGGCCAGGTCATGGGCCGTCATTCCGCCCGCAATGGCCGTGCCGACCTGTCCAATCAGACTGCCTGCGTCAATGCCCACAATCCATGCCCCGCGAATCCGCAAACTGCCG
>NZ_JBYCKP010000588.1:0-3377 GCF_057473445.1 Acidithiobacillus sp. TH-A36
GCTGCCTGCAGAGTGGCTTCAAAAATCGGACCGCCCGGAGATTGGAGTAATGACGCCGTCTCTGTAAGAGCTGCGCGCAAATCATTCGTTTCCACCAGGTGACCGTCCGGAAAGAGGGTTCGCGCAATCTCTCCAACGGTCGTGCCCACGTTCATCCGTGTCTGCGACCCGCTATCCACCTCGGCAAGTTCAGGATGATAGGTTTGCAGCCAGAGTCTTTTGGGGCACTGGAGATGCGCTATAACGCGAGATTTGGACAAACCCATCAGACGCGATCTTCGGCCATCGTCTTGGCAACTGATAATCTCCAACTTCTGGCTTCGTACACGGCAGGGCCATTGACCAGACGCATCACGAGCAGCGACAACAAAGCTACCACGATCATGGCAATGCCACGGCTATCGCTTTTTTGGGGATTATTCTTGCCGTTGGCATTCAGAATATCCATCCAGCTCACCACATAGATGAAACTCAGGATGATCTTGGCGACGAGTACCGGAAGAGCTAAAAGCCACTGCCATCTATTATATCGAAGGGTCAGCCACACACTGTATAGCCACGCCCCTGCAGCTAGGAAAAAGACCAGATAGGCCAGGACCTCCTGACCACGTATTGCCAGCTGATACCCCACAAAGATCAGTGCCCACGGTGCGAAGGCCAGCCCCAAGTCCCATTTGTCGTAGAAAAAAACCGCCTTTCGGGTGACCTCCAGAAATAATCCATACAGACTCACGAGCAGCAGCGCGACAGCGATAACTTGGCCTTCCATGAGAATGCTCCTTTCTATCTTTAACCATTTAGTTGGGCTTGGTGAATATGACAAGGGCCAGAGTACGCCCTAATCACGTCAAATTGGTTCCCGGTGGAGCGCGTGTGAAAGATTGGGATAATATTTTCAGGTATGGTTCGATCACGACCCAATCTGACTTGGTTTCGCACCATAATAGCGCACATCATCGGCCGGTGATGCTGTCAAAAATCTACTAAAGGTATGAGATGCCAGATTACATGAAGTCAGAAAGTAAGATCGGGCTGCAAGGCGACGTCCATGAATTATCCTCCCTGATCCTTGCCCTTAAAAAGCTGTGGGATGATTGGTTGCACAGAGTATTGCTCCGGCGTGATGATCTAGGCGACCCCTTGCTTGGAGCCTCCTTAGAACTGAAAGGGGAAATCTATTTAAACTCAGCAAGCGATTGGGCTGATGATCTATGCGACCCGCTGGTAGTTCGGCAATTCCTGCATATTGAAAGTGAATGTCTTCCCGATCTTGGAAAAACCGAAAACGTATTCCTACATCTGTCAGATATCCAGTCATGGCTCCTACGGACAGAACGATTATTGGATATTTATCCCGGCGTTCCTCTTTCCCTTTCCTGGGCGTTATCGGCAGAGATGTGCCTGGAATACGATGAATGGCGAGTACCGGAAAAACTCAAAACCATAGAAATGCGTAACGACTATGAAGCTCTGGATGACAATGCGGCCGCCTATCTCTTGGCGTTCAATGACGCGTTAACAGCAAGTGAGGCGTGGCTTCGGCGGGAGATGATGGAATGGCATCAAGCCGATACTGAAGTGTTAGCTCAGAGTAGGCTGACCGATGTGGATTGGGTGAATATTGATCTACTGTACCGGTTCACCCCTGGCACCAGACGAAATTTAGTGGTCCAGGCTGACATGTTGCTTGACGATGGGGAGGGTACCAATTACAACGTTTTTGCTGCAATGACTGCCCACCCATTGGCGAGACAGCATCATTGCTGGTTTTTCCACGATTTATACGACCATCATCCACTGTCGTTCAGGGAAATATGCCAGATTGCAGGTTGGCGTTTTGTGCTGAAACGACGGGCGTCCTTTTTTTCCAAAGAAAACTCCAGGGCGGAACATGCCTAAAAATGCGTTTCAAAAGACTTTCGCAAGCGGGCCGACAACGAATCATAATCGCTTTGTGGATAGACCTGCAGGGGACTTAGGCTCACGTCAGTAATCTGCAAGAATGTCACGATGATGAGAGCGCCACACGTTCAATGGACACTGTACAAAAATAGGCCGCAGTTAGAGGAGCGATAACATTTATGGCTACAACGATCCGTTATGCCGCATGGAGCGAGTCTGGAGGCTTCCCCTGCAATGAAGATGCTCTTTTGGTCGATGGTGATGTGCATCAGGGAGTTTCTATTTGGGCTGCGAATACGGTAACCATCGATAAGACCACTGTTTTTGCCTGTGCTGACGGTCTGCATATTGGTCGGGGTGCCGCTTGGGCCAGCAGAACCCTTCTGGAGTTGCTGCGCGACAGTTATCTTACTTTCCCGAATTGGTCGCCCCAGTATCGGGTTAAATGGCTGCAGGGCACCCTGACCGAAAACGGAAAGCGGTATCCGGGGGCTGCCAGCACGTTGTTGTGGGCAGAACTGCAAGAGACCCAGACCCATATAATGCTCTGCCATGTGGGCGACAGCAGGGCTTGGCTGATTCGCGACGGCGAGGTGAAGTTGCTTACCGAAGATCAGACCGTGGCTACCGATCTGCAAAACGCTGGATATGCAGCAGACAATCATCCACTTTTGGCGAGTAGTTATGGGGCATTAGCTGAATATTTTTCGGTGGACGCGTTTGTGGACGCACCGCAGGCTGTAATACAGAGCATGCCGTTTAAGGAGGGCGACCTGCTTCTTTTGGGAACAGATGGCATCGCTCACCTGGAGTTGCCAGAAATCATGATCCTGGCAGCAGAACTGACCGCGCAGGCGAACGCCTCATCCGGTCAACCATCCAGTCCGGGCATAAGACGGTCACCAGAAGGTCCGGATAATCGCAGTGTGATTCTTATTGCAAACCATGGAGGGTATTAGGCATGTCAGACAAGCAATGGTCGGAAGAATTACAGCAATACACCCGCGAATTACTGGACAAGGGAACCTTTGGAATAAATCCATTGACCTATGAAGTGTGTTTCAAGCATGTCAATGGTCAGTATGGCTTCATTGACGCCCGCGATGCGAGTGACGAGAGATATCAAATGCATGTGCGTGGAAGTGAGGAGATTATCAGCTTTCCTGACTCAGCAGTCTTGGTCCAGGCAGGCTGGGCGCTAGACTGAACCTGGCGGATCGCTTTCTAACAGGGCGAGCACGCCTATTAAATATTACTCCTCAAGATACTGGTCGCGAATGACCTCTTCCGCTGCGTTGCTGTCACTCCTGGCTGCAGGGCGAATGGCGGCAACGGAGCGGAAACCGCCCATTGGTGGTCAGATACCTGGGCAAATGGATGAGTTGCGTTTGTGTAGACGCACGCCTACACTTCTCTCATGGAGATAGTGGGCTTCGATTGGGATAGCGGCAACTGGCCGAAGTGCGGAAAGCATG
>NZ_JBYCKP010000589.1:0-2942 GCF_057473445.1 Acidithiobacillus sp. TH-A36
GGAGGTAGGTTATTGTTCGTGGGGCAAAAGCCTAAGGGCGAAAATAACGTTGTGTGGACTAAGGATTAGCATGAATTGTGTCGCATACGGGCGCGAAAATTCAAGTTCCCTGACCGAGCACCTGGTGTATGATTATACGGTAGCGTACACTTTCGGAATCTTGCGCAATCGGGCAGCGACAGAAGACTATCTCATATATGGAAGAAAATATACAATATGATTAGTGAGATTCGGGGTTACGGTGACTGTGCATTGACCTTATTAACAATTTGAGTGCCTGATTCTATGTAAACGGACGTGAATAGGAGGCGACCCACCACGGGCAACGCAAAGATCGCAGTAAATTTGCGACAATCTGTAATGTATAGCTCGTTTGCCCTTGGGATCATGCCGTTTTTGCTGCCCGTTTATGGCATGCGTATTGGGGGGAACGCAGAAGTTATCGGAGGACTATTTTCTGTTATTGGCTTGGTCAACCTTGTGATACGACCACTTGTGGGGAGAGCAACCGACCATTTCGGTAGAAGAAGATTCTTTATCCTCTCGTTCTTGGTCTATGCAATTGCAATGGCTCTGTACTCTCTTGCCTCGACCATGCCCATCCTCTATGCAGCGAGGATTTTGCAGGGGGGCGGCGGATCTCTGATGTGGACATCTGCCTACGCCATCATTGGTGATATCACTGATGGAAATAAGCAAGGTAAGTCCATTGGACGACTGCAGGGCTCTTCATCCAATGGAAGGCTTTTAGGAGCGGTACTTGGTTTCATGATCCTCAGCTATTTTCCATTATTAGCTGGTTGGTCTGTGTTGTTCAAGGTATATGCCTGTATTTCGCTTTACGCCGGATACCTTGCCTACAAGCACATACCAGAGACAATACGTGAACGAGTCGACGACCATCCCCAGGACTTCCATCGTACCTCACCTGAATTTCGTAAATTACTTGCTATTGTATTCATCAGTTCTCTATCCGCATCGATGTTAAGCCCCTTACTGATGGTCTTCCTTCAAAATCGGTTTACCACGGATGTTGGCAAATTAGCTACTGCCTATATTCCTGCTGCTATCGTTTACGCCTACCTTACACCTAGGATGGGCGGACTCAGTGACAAGTACAATCGAGCCAAACTCATTCTTGTCGGGCTGCTGTCCTCTGGAATTGTCTCCATGGCATTCCCTGTTAGCCCCAGCATTATCGTTCTGTCTGTCCTATGGGCACTTGAATCCATTGGAGCGGTCATCGCTGCGCCTGCCGAAGCGGCACTTGTGTCTGATATGACGGGCACCAATATTCGTGGTGCCGCATACGGAAGGTATCTATCCGCTGCCAGCATGGGAACCGTAGTTGGACCTCTAGTGGGAGGTTGGCTGTACGATAGGTATAATCACTCACTTCCTTTTTATATAAATGGGCTCTTGATGATGTTGGATGGTCTTATCGCAGTATTGCTTCTTCGGAACTACCAGTCTCATGGTGTCCATCAGCATACGACTAGCGCTAATTGACGCCACTGGGGCTGTAGTGTGTATGAAAATACACATTGCAGGTTGACTGTTTGTTGCACTCTCGAAGCAGTAATCCTGAAGAGTCTTACGAGACGAACGGAGTGGATATTGTGATAGTTAGACATCATCGAAATCGTCCAACCAAACACTACGATGAAAACGTCCGCCGTTTGGATGAAAAGCTGGTCGAATTGATTGCAAAACGCAAGATTGTTTCAAGCAATAATCCAGGATTTCCGCCTAATGAGGACATAGACGTGTGGGCACGGAAGTTCGGTTTGTATGAAACCTTCGTGCACAGTGTTTTTAACACCCTATATCACGAAGACCTCCATCGACCAAGAGTTGAGCCTCATGGATTTCGTCGTATCATCCCAGTCATGAGGTTACAGGAAATCGATTCCCAAGTCTTTTTAGTAACCCATCTGCGTCAATACGATAATGCGAGTGTTTTGTATCTGGAGATTGATAGCAAGACCGAAAACCAAAGTGAGCCTCGACATCGCCCCCACGTTGAGTGGAAATTAGCAATAGAACCTGAGTATGACTGCTATGCGACAAGCGGATCGGGGAATAGTGACCATTTTACGCAACAATTCGTCGTTAGTCCTTGTCTTCCAGATAAGGTTGAAAATCTCGTTTTCAACTTCAAATGGTCATCCAGAATGCCAAATATCGAGAACGGACCCGAAGGTGAAGTCGTTCTTTGAACAACATCCTCAACTGCATGTTTATGCGGTCGAGGATGCGGTTCAGTTATGTCACAATCGGGCAGAAGAATACAGTAAGGAGGCGTAGCAATGGAGTTCTCTATTCGCAAGATGAAGCCAAAAGATGCTTCTGTCATTGTTAAGTGGCATTATCCAGAGCCATACTCTTTTTATGACATGACAGCCGATGAAGACGATTTGCGTGAGTTCCTTGATTTCGAGAATTGGAAGAAGGACTCGAAGTACGCCGTGGACGATGGAAAGGACAATTTGGTCGGCTTTTTTTCATTTGACGATGATAATGGAATTGTTGATATAGGTCTCGGGCTGCGACCTGATGTAACTGGGAATGGACTGGGAACAGAATTTGTTCAAGCTGGGCTTAGCTTTGCCAGAGAGAAATTTCGTCCAAACCAATTCCGATTGGCAGTTGCGACATTTAACCAACGAGCCATCAAGGTGTATGAACGAGTGGGCTTCAGCCACATCAGAAAGTTTATGAACAATACGAACGGTGGCACTTATGAATTCCTGGAGATGGTTGCCGACAGCGAGGTGGGCACTGACAAGGATTTGTAGCGATGAATTCATAATTATACAATAGCGGATTAGGTTCGTTGCTGCAGTATCGGGCAGTTTAGCGACAGAAGACGCGCCATTACTTCCGACGAAATGGTACAATAAAAGGGAATAAGAAATGGACGGTGATAGTATGTTGTGGTC
>NZ_JBYCKP010000590.1:0-2553 GCF_057473445.1 Acidithiobacillus sp. TH-A36
GTACCGGCGGATCCAGTGGAAAACTGGCGCTCCAGTTCTCTCCATTGGAGCGCCCGCGCAAGCTGGCCGGATACAACCCCGTGAGGCCGCGTGAGCGATAAGCGGTATATCGCGCCCGAAAATCATTCCCCACGAATGGCCATTTATCCAGCGTGATTTCCCCAAAGTGAATCCATCCACCCATATCCCGAATCACGGCATGCAGATAGGGGTCGTCAAACACAATATCCTGATAGGTCCCCACATGCTTCAAGGCCTCTTCCAGTTTGGTCCAGGCCAAAGCCGCATTATCCTTATGACCACCATCCAGCAGCCGGATAAAATCTGCCACTTTCGGAAAATAAACCCCGGATTCCGTATGTGCCACATGCACACCGATGACCCTTTTAATTTCGCTCAGCGGATAGCCCCGTAAGGCTTGCCAGTAAAGGTTCATCACCATAGAACTCATGTCCCGATGATAATATTCCCCCAAGGCTATCAAGATTTGGGCAAATTGCGCAAAACTTTCTTCCTGCTCGATTTCTTCAGAGGATTCCATAAGACCTCTCCTTTTGCATATTCAATAATAGCTATTTTACCATCCCGGTTGTGCGGCCAGACCGCACATTCTCTGCCTGTGGAAAAATCCCGGGGAAAGCGTGTCGATAGTAAAAATCCGCATCAGCCATCAACAGGGGTGTCTACCCCTTTGGATCGCATCCATTCCACCGCGTTGATCGCATTACGCCTAGTTGTCGGACTCAGTCCTTTCAAAAAGGCCGGATCCACATTCTCGCCATATATCTTCTTTAAAGCCGCATCTTCCTTTTTACGCTGTAAATCATCGGCGGCAGTAGAGGAGCCATTTTTATGGCCAGGCCTTTCGGACTCGGTAAGAATACCGTCTTCCCAACGGTCCCCATTCAGATAAGTTTCTGGGTTAGGAATAAAACCATCTAACCACCGGTGATCTTTTGCGAGACGTTCCGCAATATCGGCCAATATCACATCTGCTTTCTCGTCCAGCTTCCGCGCCTTCCACTTTTTTTCACAGACCTTTCTAGCGACCCTTTTGGGATAGGCTGCCCAGAACTCCGCAAAACGAGCGCCATTTTTGGCAGCCCGCGCCGGTAAAGCAGACTGGTCGGCATCGGCAGCCGCCTCGCCAGACGTGGAGGCTTCTGGAACCGTCTCCTGCGCCAAGACTTTTTTCTCCGTCCCATCCCCCAGCGCTTCGTGCACAGCACGCTCCAGGCGATTATTCGGGGTGGGTGCGGCATCGGTTTCGGGGTCCTGCGCGTCCACCGACACTTCAACAGCGGCGTCATCGACCTCATCCTGGTCTATCGACAGACCCGCCCTTTTCATGGACTCGAATAAAGCCCGCGCCGCTTCTTCGTCTCCAGGGGACATCTCCTCATTATCTTCCCTTCCCCAGGGCGCCTCATCCTCCGCAGCAGGAATGGAATCAGTGGCGGCACCCTCAAACGGTTCATGGTCGGCCGAACCAGCCAGGGAAACATCACCATCATCGAGCGCAACAGTCTGCCCATCCTTTATAAAAAGATCCCACAGGGAGTCCTGTTCGTCGGAAGGCTCAACATCACTGGATGGTAACTCTGTGTCACCCATCGGCTCTGGGAGATTTTCGGGCACTGTTTCCTGCACGACTTCTTGCGCAGAATTTTCAAAAGAATTTTCACTTTGAAAAAAGTTTTTTTCATCAACCTGCACGGATGGTTCACCAACCGCGTCATGATGATTTTCCAAAACCGATTCGGGTGGCATCGATGCCGTGCAGGACTCGGTTTCATTCCATGGGATTTCCGAGACGGGTTCACAGTCGGTAATGGTACCATCCTGAGCGTAGTCATCCTGGAAAGGCAAATCCGTTTCAGGCGGCAAGGGCTTGTTTTCAGGCACCTTTGTTGAAGACTGTACCGCATCCCCTGGTAAGTTTGGGGTATCTGCCGTATCGGTGTAACGCGTTACATCCGGTGCTTCGTTACGCATTACATCACGCGTTACAGCGGCATTACGCTGTAACGCTGTAACGCCTTTAGGCGTTACAGCTTGGTTATATATATTCTCTCTCTCTATCTTTATCTGTATCTTATCTGATATTACAGCATTACCGTAACGCATTACTGTAATGCCTTGTGTAACGTCGTAACGCGTTACATCGGGCGTTACATTGGGCGTTACATGCATTACATCTGACCTTACTCCAGGTGTTACCGTGGGCCGTACTGCAGGGACAGATTGCTTGGATTGGGCATCTACCCCCGCCGCCTGCCCAGAGGCTGTCGCTTGCTCGGCGGCTTCCGCCCGGGCCTTGCGCCAGCGCTTGACCCGTTCACGATTCTTCCGGCGCCGCTCTGCGGTAGCATCCTCTTTCCCGTCCCGGAGGGCATGTTGGGCAGCCCCTTTACTCCCCTGCACTTCCAGTACCATTTCCGAAATGACCGGGTGATACAGGCGATCATCATTGCAGGGTATCCAGCCATACAAGGCCATGTCCCGCACCTTGTTCCAGCGGCGCGGTACATTGGCATAGCCTGCCAGAGAAGC
>NZ_JBYCKP010000591.1:0-1728 GCF_057473445.1 Acidithiobacillus sp. TH-A36
TTCAGAATCGGCGGCAGCGGCCAACGTTTCCGCCACAGAAACCGGTACGATGCGCGAGACTCCGGGTTCGGTCATGGTAACGCCGATAAGTTGTTCACCCACCTGCATGGTCAAGTTACGGTGGGTAACAATCAAAAACTGGGTTTGTACGGCCATTTCCTGGACCAAATGGCAGAAACGGCCCACATTGGCGTCATCCAGAGGGGCATCTACCTCGTCGAGCACACAAAATGGGGCTGGATTCAGCCGAAACAGCGCAAAAACCAGGGCAATTGCGGTCAGCGCTTTTTCTCCACCGGATAATTGCTGCAAACTGGCATTACGTTTGCCGGGGGGTTGCGCGCGTAAAACCAGACCGGAATCAAGCAAATCGTCACCCAGCAGACTCAGGGCAGCCTGACCACCCCCAAATAAAATGGCGAACAGCTTTTGCAATTCCTGATTCACCTGATGGAGGGTTTCGGAAAAGCGCGAGATGGTTTCCTGATCCATGGCGGCCATGGCTTCATCCAGACTGTTCAGAGCCATTTCCACATCTTCCACCTGACTTAACAAATTTCCGCGCCGCTTTTCCAGCTCTTGTAATTCTTCTTCTGCGGCGAGGTTCACATTGCCCAGCCGCTGTATGGCGGCAGCAATACGCGCCAGTTGTTCTTCCATAGAGCGGGAATCCGGGCAAGGACCGGGGTTTTCCCCGAGATTTTCTGCCAGTTCCTCGGCACGCCGGGTATTTTCTTCAAGACGGACCTGCAAGGCCGCCATTCCCTGTTCGGTCAGTGCCAGGTTTTGTTGCAGATTGCGCAACTGGGTTTCCAGCGGATGACGCTGCTGCTCCAGGGTGCGAATTTGTTGATCCAGGGTCTGCGCGGATTCCTGATGTTTTTGGACCACGGCCTGCTGTTCTCCAAGCTGATCCTGAAGCTTTTTCTGTTTGTCCTGCAAATCAGGAAGGGCTTGCAGTAGTGCCTCCAGGTTCTGGCGGCTGAGCGCAATGGACTGCATCAGTTGCAGATCCTGCTGCTGGAGATCATCACCGCGCTGTTGCGCTGCTGCCGATTCTGTCTGCAGTTTTTGCACCTGTAATTCCAGTTGCTGACGTTCTTCCCGCAAGCGCCCGTAGGCATTGCGCAATTCCTGAACACGGCGTTTGTCCTTATCCGCTTTTTGTTGCGCCTCGCGCAGATGTTTTTCCTGTACAGCCCAGTTTTCTTCTTCTTCGGCAAAAGCCTTGCGCAGCCCGCTCAGGCGTTCCGAGCTGGCGGTTTTTTCCGATTCCAGACGCTGGGCTTCCATTTGCCGCCCGGTCCGTTGCTGATCTTCCGATTCCACCCGACTTCGTAAACGGGCGACAGACTCCCGTTCCTGTGCCAGTTCCCGGCCAAGTTTCTGCACTTGTGCTTCAGATTCGCGCAGGGGTATTTGCAAAGCGCGAAGAGCCTCTTGGGCCTCATTCAGCGCCGTTTGCGTGGCAACGGCCTGCGCCTCGGCGGCAGTCATAAGCTGCTGGTTATCTTCCAGTTCCCGCCGACATTGCAGCAGGCTGGCCGCGTCTTCCTGTTCGGGAAAAGTCACACCCACCACATGCACAATGACTCCCAGCGGAGTTATCCAGGCTTCCCCTGCGCCCAGTTCATGCCGCTTGGCCATGGCGCTGGTCAGGTCGGGCGCGGTCCGCAAGCCCCAGAGCCAGTCCTGTATACCTTTTCGTAAATTATCCGGAATCTCCAG
>NZ_JBYCKP010000592.1:0-4100 GCF_057473445.1 Acidithiobacillus sp. TH-A36
CGGCGGCAAGGACTATTCATTTCCGCATCATCTTCCACACATACGCGCCCAACCGGCTAATTGGGCAGGACAGGAAACCCCAATGGCTACGAACAGACAAGCACAAACCGATAGACAAAAAACAAAAAACGCCCAACCGGGAAAAATCGGCAAGGCCCCTAAAAAATCCGTGTTCCTTTGGACCTATAAAGACCCCAGCAAAAAAGGGGTGGTGCAGACGGGAGAAATTGAAGCGGTTTCGGTGACGACTGCCAAGGTGGCTTTACGCCAACGCGGGTTCAGAGACCGTTACCTCACCCTGACCAAACAGAAAGAATCCCTGCTCGGCGGTATCAAATCTGCCGATATCGTAGGGTTTCTCCAACAATTATCCACTTTGCAAAATGCCGGCGTCAGCCTTGTCGAATCCATGCAAATGCTCCGCTTGACCTCCAAAAAACCCGCCATGCGCAGCATGATTCAAAAAATGATGCGCAATCTGCAGGAAGGCAACCAGCTTTCCGATGCCCTGGCCCTGTTCCCGAAATACTTTGATGCGACGAGTGTCGCCCTGGTACGCGCCGGTGAACAAGGTGGTGTATTGGATACGGTATTACGGAACATCGCCGAGTACCGGGAAAAAGATTACAGCCTCAAGAAAAAAATCCGTTCCGCATTAATGTATCCCGGCATTACGGTGGCGGTCATGATTGTGGTCGTCATCATCCTGATGGTGAAGGTCATTCCGGTCTTCGCCAAACTGTTTCACAGCTTCAACGCCCAATTACCCGCCCTCACCCAAATCGTCGTCAATCTCTCCTACTGGCTGAAAGATCATGTGGTTTTCCTCATATTTGTTCCGGCGTTATTGATTGCGGCGCTCATCTGGGCCTACCGGCGTTCGTACAAGGTCCGCTGGCAGGTAGACCGCATCACGCTGCATATGCCGGTGATTGGCAAACTGCTGCTGTACGGTGCCACGGCCCGCTTCATGCAAACCCTGGCCTTACTGTATTCCGCCGGGGTCCCTATCCAGGAATCCATGAACACTCTGGCGAAAGTTTCTGGAAACACGGTCATTGATGCCGGAGTCGCCAAAGCGCGCGAGAGCGTACTCGCTGGTGGTCGGATTGCGGATGGGCTGAAAGAAACCTATTTGCCAGATCTTTCCGTCCGCATGCTCTCCATCGGCGAGTCTTCCGGCAATGTGGAACTCATGGCGAAAAAAACCGGAGAACATTACGCCGGAGAAGTGGAAGAAATGGTGGCCCGTATGTCCACCCTTTTAGAGCCTTTTATCATGATCATGCTTGGGGGCATTGTCGGTACCTTGGTCATCGCCATGTTTCTACCCATGCTGGATATGGGGAAGGCCATCCTGCACGGTTCGGGGGTGTCCTGATGGCGGGCATATTGCGTCCCAGAAAAATAGAGCCTGGATGCCTACAGCGTTGGGCGCGGAATGGCCGCGATCTATGGCAACGCCGTCCCGGCTTGCTTCTGCTCAATGCCCTCGTGATTTTTGGGGTGTCCGCGCTGGTGCCGCGCATTTTAGGGGTCCCTCTGCTCCTGGAAATCCCCCTGTCTGCCCTGTTTTTTGTGGAGTTGCGGGCGCTGGACCAGGGCGGACGGGGAGATTGGGCAACGATCTGGACCTTATTCCAGGGCAATCTCAAAGACATTGCGTATCTGACCCGCGACGCTTTTGTTTTTCTGTTTTTCATCGTGCTTCTTCTGTTTCTGAGTAGCGATGTGGTCCACGCTGGCGCAAGTGTTGCGCGCACTACAGCCGTTTTATCGCCGCTACAGCAATTGACCCAAAACCTGTTGCCCTGGTTGGGCAATGCCCTCTTCTCCGGTGTCGGTTGGGCCAGTTTGCTGGCCAGCCCGGTCAGTGGTCCACTCCTGTTCCTGACCTTGCTGCTGGGCCACGCACTACGCATGCATCTATACACTGCTTTTCAGGGCGCTTTTCTCAACCAAAAAATCACCATCGCCCTGTTATGCCTCAATATTCTGATTGGCCCCTTGGTGGGCAGCTTATCGCTGGTGCTTTTACCCCTGTTGGGACACACCATGACCGGCATTTTGCTGGAAATCCTGACCATTGGCCTGCTGCAGGTCCTCATCACGGTCGATTATTTATGGAGTCGGGAGATGTTTGAGGGCACAACAGAAAATGCGCCCTCTACCCTCAAATCGTCCAGCGCCGTAAAAGAAGAAGTCCCTTTAACGGTGGCGTCCATGGCTGGCCCCCCTGCAATGGGTTCGCACCCTGCAAAGGGTTCGCTGCTATGACTGACAGCCTGATACAGATCATCGAAATCACCGGAGCGCTCCTGGTCCTGAGCGGGATTTTTTTGTGGCGACACCGCCTCACGGAATCCCTCTGGGATGCCATGCTTTCCCTGTCCTGCGCTATTTCCGCCTGGGCGGCTACGGCGATGTTTCCCATTCCGTTTTTGCTACAGCGCGTCCTGCATGGCGGAACAGGGGCAATGAACCCTTTGGCGGTGTTATGGATGATGGTCGCATTCATCGGATCATCCGCACTGGCTTATGCCGCTTTTCGTCACCTACAGATGGCGGAGTGACGCCCTATGCATATGCCAATTATGTCCACCCATCCCAAAGAGCCGATTTACCCGGAAAGCGGCATGACCCTGATCGAAGTGCTGATTGCGATGGTGATTCTGTCGATAGGATTTCTGGCTATCGGCTATATGCAAATCAATGCGGCCCAATATGTGCGTCAATCCGCCATCAATAGCCGTGCAGCATTGATTACCAGTGCTATGCTGGCGGAGCTTTGGGGCGCTGGAAACCAGAGCATCCGTGAATTCAACGCGGTTAAGACATCCAGCCCGTCCACATGGCCCACATCGGGCATCCCCGCTCTGGACGTGTCTCGCTGGGCCAATCAATTACAAGAAACGCTGCCTGACGGTAAAGGCTCCGTTCAGATCCGTAATGCAGCCGGGAACGCTTGCACCCAACTCCCCTGCACGGCAACGGTGACGGTCACATGGTCCAGCATTTCCGGCACACAAACTCATACAGGCAGTGAATACCTTGTTGAACCGTGACCAGAATTCGCATGAACAGGGATTAACCCTGATTGAGTTGCTCGTGACTTTAGCGATTGCATCCATTATTGCTCTGGCTGTTTCCGAAGGGTTTATTTTCGGGGAATGGAATTTTTTACAGGACCAGACAACGGATAATATCGTGAACAGTGATCGCTATGCCTTGCAGGTGATCTCCAGTTATCTGAGCAATGCAGGCTACGGTTTCAGCGATATTGGTTGTCAAAATTTAAGCGCCTATGAACAAGGGTCTGTCCGTGCAGTTTCTGCCATTACCGTATCACCCAGCGGTACCCCCACCAGCAGTACACCACCACCCGTTTCACTGACCATCATCCGGAGCCGTTCGGATTATGCCGGCATACCGGTCGGACAAATGGTGCAGGACCCCCAACCGGCAAGCGCATCCTTCCATATCAGTGCTAATACTTCGGGCAATCAGGCAACCTGTCCCAGCATGATTCAGGGCGGCAATACCCTGATTGCGGCTTTTCCGCAAAACCAATGCGCCCTGATCACGGCCACCAGCGCGCCCGTCCTGAACGGTCAAGGGTCCTGCACGGTACCCTATAGTACGGGCAAAAACGGAGGCGGCACCTTATCGACCTTACTGCCGAACCTGACGTCGGCGGATATGGAAAATGCCTCTGTTTATGTCATGGGTAACCCCGCCTTGACCACCACCACTTTTTCCGTCACGGCGGGAACGGCTGCACAACCGGGAACCCTGCAAATCAGCACCAATGGCGGTCCTTCATCCTTATTCGCGCACCACATTGATGATATGCAAATCCTGTTTGGCTATAACCCCTCTGGCGGCAAAACCGTCACCCGGTACGGGTATTACGCGCCGCAATACGCCCAGGATATTCGTACCGCCAGCATTGCACTGGTAGCCAGCAGCCGGATAAAAATCGCCAGCATTGTAGCACCCACCAAGATTCCGCTTTTCCCAGCGATACCGGCCGATGAAAGTATCACCGGTCAAGCGTTACCGGCCTTGTATTACCGTCCGCCGGCAGGCACGACCCATCA
>NZ_JBYCKP010000593.1:0-1062 GCF_057473445.1 Acidithiobacillus sp. TH-A36
ATCCTGATCCTGCTAGTGGTCATTTGAGGCGTGGTTTTTTGAGAAACAGAATCAGCGGAATCATGATGAGAAAGCCGTAAAACAAGAGAACAAATGCATCCAGCATCCCGCGCATGTTGGCTTGGCTGTGGAGTACCACGTTCCCCAGTATCTGCCAGGCCGTCGGATTCTGAGCCATTCCCGCAGCGGCCAGATACTGATGCAAGGCCGGATTGAAGGGATTGATGAACCCGCTCATCGTATTCCAGCCCACCTGGGCTTCCTGGGTCATGACAGTAGACACAATGGCAACGCCCACGCTGCCGCCCAGCCTGCGCATCAGATTAAAAATACCGGAAGCCTCTGCATGCTGGGTTTTTTTAAGGGTCGTGAATGCCAGGGTAAAGAGAGGTGTAGCAATCAGACCAAAACCGATGCCCCGGATAACACCCGGCCAAATAACCCATGCCATGCTGATGTTGAGGGTATACAGCGTACTGAGATAAGTGCCGAAAGCGCCAAAGGCAATACCGGCCAGCACAATGTCGCGAGGCTTAACCCCTCGACCAAGCAGGCGCCCCGCCAGCATCATCGCTATCATCGTAGCAATCCCTTGGGGGGCCATCACCAGACCCACAGTGAATGCTTCATAGTGCATGAGGCTTTCCAGCATGATGGGCAATATCACCATGGTGCCAAACATGGCGAAACCATATAGGCCAATACCCATACTGCCGATCATTAAATTCCGGTCTTTGAGCAGGCGCAGATTCACCAGGGGATACGGGACGGAAAGGGAGCGCCCAATAAAAAACAGCAAGCCAAGCACGGTGATCAGAGCGAGTATGATGATGGTCCTTGAACTGAACCAGCCATCCTGATCTCCGAGGCTGAGCAAACCTTGCAATGCGCCCAAGCTTATCACCATCAGCCCAAAGCCCATCCAGTCCACAGGACGAGGATTAGACTTTCTGCCCCCATCAGATACTTTTCTCATCAGTAGAAATGCCAGAATTCCAAAGGGAATATTGAGGTAAAAAACCCAACGCCAGCTCAGCGTTTCAGTGAGATAGCCACCAAAGG
>NZ_JBYCKP010000594.1:0-1014 GCF_057473445.1 Acidithiobacillus sp. TH-A36
TAAGCCCACGAAGTATCCGGCGCTGGAGTCAGGGAGAGTCCGGGGCAAAGAGGAACCTGAAACTGGCTCTGGAAATCCGCAATCGCGGGTGGAAACGATAGACAAAGAAAAACCCCAAAGCCGAAGCGTTGGGGTGGGGGTGGTTAGTGCCTACGCGACCAGAGTGCAATACCTAGTGCGATGAGGGCCAGAACAGTAAACAGTGAAAGCCCAGGAATGTAGGGTATGTGTCCCATAAGTCAATCCTCCAGAATGGTAATCGCGCTGAATTCTGTTAGCGAAAAAACGACAGCAGACCACAGAACCGAGGGCCATTGCTCACCAAAGTCTTTCAGCCCATGATAGCCAAAATACCCAAAGAATGCGATTCCAATGATACGGAATGTGGTTGCCAAATGATGCTTCTGATCAGAATTTAGTGACACGACAGATCCTCCTTGTGTCGAAGTGAGTACCAACAACAAGGGGCTGGACAAAAAGTATGGAAAGGCAGGCAAAGAAAAACCCCAAAGCCGAAGCGTTGGGGTGGGGTGTGTGTGGATAGATTAGGCGTGCCGCTGATGATGGCGCGACTGCTTTTCCTTTTTTGCGGATCGTATAGCGAAAAACGCCAGTGGGTAGCCGACTACAGCCACTAGAGCTGTAGCCATCCATTGCCAAAAAACGATGTCCGAACTCATGGGTGATCTCCTTGTAGAAAGTTAGTCATCGCAGGCCTTGATCAGCCAAACGACGCTCTTGCATACAAGAATATACCCAATGGCAGCAAAGAAACCAGAGATCCCCTTGTCGTGCTCGAAAAAGTTGTAAGCAAGTACGCCCAACTGAGTGAAACCGCCTGCGTAGGCCAGCACGTTAAACGTGTGGATGATGTCCTCACGGACTCTTTTGTTGAAAGAAAAATTCATGAACGCCCCCCTTATTTGTCAATGTTATGAATTCCACAGATAAGTGGGTGGACAAAAAGTATGGAAAGGCGGTCGATGGGCAAAGAAAAACCCCTAAGCCAAGGCG
>NZ_JBYCKP010000595.1:0-1908 GCF_057473445.1 Acidithiobacillus sp. TH-A36
CGGTTGGCGCTGAAATGCGGAATATCCGCGCTGCCTTGCCAAATCGTCAGGCTGTTCTGGTTGTTCAGGGTGGATTCGCTCTCGTCCTGGTTCAGCAGTGGGTGGTTGGCCACAAAAGCCAGCAAGGCACGTTCTGGTACCCGATTGATTTTCAGTTTAACTCTGGAAATATTGATACTGGAAAAACCTACGGCGGGGGGCAGTGATGCCGGGATAATGAAGCGCCCGGTATCGGTGATGATGCTGGGAGAACGGTTGGGCAGGGTCAATGTGACTGTTTGTGCCTTGGCCAGAACAGCGCCGGCAATGGCGGGCAGACCCGCACGGATATGCATCTGGGTACTGCTGCCAGCGGGCAGGCCGCTGATGCAGATGCCGCCATTTTCGCGAACCACGGCGACATGCGCCTGGGCAGGCGAAAAAGTCACCCAGTTGCTGGCATGAAAATCCGGGGCCTCGGAGAGTGGTGCCGTAAACTGGACGCAGGTACGGGTGGGGAACTGGTTGGTATCGGGTGTAACTTTCTGAATCTTGAAACCGTAGTGCATTACGGTTTTTTTCAGGTCGCCAGCCACTTGCGCATTGCCGGGATAAGCGCGATACATGGCCTCGAGCAGATGGATTTCACCGAGATGATCGTCCTCTGCAGCCAGTGCTTTCTGCAGAAGCTGCAAAGTCGGAAGCAGGAGAGTGACATGCGGTTTCTGGCTGTAGATATTACGATCATAAGCCAGATAGGCAGCATATTTAGTCTCTTTTGCAGAGCTCCGATCCCGCTTTTGCAGGGCATTGGCCAGATGCCACCAGATTCGCGGGTCGGAACTGTCTCCGAGGGCAATACGTTTTTGGTAGTCGGTGACGGCTGCAGACCAGTCTTCTGCCGAATAGGCCTGATTGGCCCTGCTGAGCGCGTCGTTGCGCTGTTTTTGTTTCCAGCTTTCATATTGCTTCTGCAGGGTTGCAGCCTGAACCGTATTTCCGGATTGCAGGGCATTATGAATGGCTATTTCCTTATCCTGACAATTTTTGCGAAAACTCTGGCCCAGAGCCGAATACTCCAGTGTGCTGGCATAGTTTTCTGCGTCATTTCCCAGACCGGGCAGAACATGGGACAAATGGATGACCGGGACGGTAGTAGTGCTTGGTGCGGGGCTGGTCGATGCAGCAGTAATCGAGGTGCCCAAAGCCCCGGAGTGATCTGGAGCTGCGGATGGGGATGATCTCCCGGTGTCATTTGTGGATTTGGATAAGTGGCTGTTATTGGTCTTGGCCGAATGGGCTGTTGTGCCTTGTCTGGTGCTGAAAGACCATGCCGCAAATGCGATGAGTGCCAGCAGTAATGTGATGACTATCCATAGGGTTCGGGAACTGATTTTATGTTGCGTCATATATTTTCTCTGTATAATCGGCCTGATAGATCATTGGTATGTGTAACTAACTGCCAGAAAAAGACAAAATTAGCGGTTATTGATAATTTCGAATAATAGTTTAAACGTGTTCGGATAACAATGTGGAAAGGATAGATAATTTCAGAAAAAGTAATGCGTGATATACTGTTTGCAGTAGATTTTCGTTTCGGCCTGTTTAATTGTTGCGATGTCGTTGTTTTGTTTATTACTGTTCCCGTTAAATAATAGGAGTGTTCATGTTTGCCCTTAAAGTTTTATTCGCCGATGAAAATGCCGCCAGGGAAGCCATTTCCAGTATTCGCGAGGCCGGGATGGAAAAGCATGCGGATCATCCTGATTACTATGCAGCGCTGCAAAAACTGCTGCAGCAGCCTTTACGGTGCAGCCCCGCTGTTTTTGCCGAGAAGGATGTCATCTCCTGTGAATTTTATGGTTTTGACGAGAAAGAATCGGCGATGGTGGAAGCGGCTTTTCTGGATGTAGGGGCGCTGGAGGTGGT
>NZ_JBYCKP010000596.1:0-3136 GCF_057473445.1 Acidithiobacillus sp. TH-A36
CAAATCCACATTTTCCTGATCCAGAAGCTCCAGACCTTGCAGCGGATTGTTGCTGCTCAGTACCCGGTAATCTTCACTTTCCAGCCACAAACCCAGCAGCCTCAAGAAATCCGGATCATCATCAATAATGAGAATGGTGGGCATGGTTTTACGCATCTCAGGGTAAGGGCGCGCCATGCGCTTCCAGGGTTTTTTCTGCATGCTGGTGCAGCAGGGATTTCAGACGTTGAAGCCGCGCTTGTGCGGTATCTGCAGCATTTTGTGCAGCGATAGCCTGAGCTTTGTTTTGCTGAATGCGGGCTCTGTAGTGTTGCAGGGTGGCGATATTTTCCAGCAGAGCGTTGACGCTGCGCCTGAGCGGCAGGGTCTGACTGGCCAACACACGGTTTTGTGAAGCCATTTCCAGCTCCCGGGCGGCGTTGCCCAGGGCGGTTTTATTGAGGGGACCACTGCTGAGATAACTGTTTGCCAGCGCAAGATGAATATTGGCGCAACTGGCGGAGGTAGCGGGTCCGCAGTCATGCAATGCCTTGAGCAGAAACGGTCGGGGCGTTTCCGAGAGCGGCAGCGGCGCGGCTTTGGGCTGAGCAGGTGCTGCCGGATGAATCATTGCACAGGCTCCCAGAAACAATAGGATACTGAAGGTGCCGAGTGAGCGGATCGTAAGCAATAATCGGTACATCAATGAGCTGCCTTCTGAGGAGAAGAGGGTAGCCAGATTTCTGCGCTGAGCCCTCCCTGTGGACGGTTTTGAATGCGTATCCAGCCGTCTTGAGCGGCTACCAGTTCGCGGGTGATGGCCAATCCCAATCCGGTACCCCGGGGTAAGCTGTTACTGACCGGAACCTGATAAAAACGTTCAAATACCCGTTCCAGCAAGGCTTCAGGAATACCCGGGCCTTCATCTTCTACCCGGAACAGAACGCCCTGCTGTTCGGCAATGGCCTGCACGCGGATTTGTCCGCCGGCTGAGCTGTATTTGTTGGCGTTGCTGACCAGGTTGCTGAGAATTTGCCGCAAGCGTTGTGGGTCGGCGTACACTTCCAGCGGTGCATGGCTCTCACAAATCAGGGTTTGCTGCTTTTTTTCAGTCAATGGCTGCATGCGTTTTAGCAGATCTTCGAGAATCTCGGATACTTTGACAGTTTGGGGTGAAAAATCCAGGGATTGCGCCTGTAAGGCATGCATGTCGAGCATTTCCTGAATAGCCGCATATAATTCCTTGACCTGACGGACGACAATTTCGAGGACTTCGCGTTGCCGTGGCAGAAGCGGGCCGATGCGCTCGCTGAGCAGTAATTCACTGCCGGAACGGGCTGAGGCCAGAGGGGTTTTCAGTTCGTGAGAGACCTGGCTGAGAAATTGGTGGCGCAGGCGCTCTTCTTCCCGCAGGCGGGCCTGCATGCTGTCGATACTGCGGGCCAGATCGCGCAATTCCTGGGGTCCATCACTGGCAACATGGGCGACTTTACCCGCCCCGATATCTTCCAGGGCCAGACGGAAGTCCTTTAATGGCCGGGTCAAGGCCGTGGCAACCCGCCAGGGTATCAACAGGCTGAGCAGCGCCGTGATGACTACCAGTGCATAAAGCAGTTGCACGGCCTGAGAACGCGCTGCCGCTGCCGCCTCTCCCTGGCTGAGCAGTAGGGACTGCATAGCCTGATGAACGTCATGAAAACGCGCCTCTACAGCCATCCGGCTGGCTTTGCCGTCGAGCACCGCCGCCTGCCCTGAGCCTGGTGCATTTGCGGACTGCAAATAATTGCTCAGACTCACTTGTAGTTGTTGGAGTGCGTTGGCAAGTTGGGGGTAGGCTGTTGCGCCGGTCTGTAGTGTCTGTAATGACGTTTGCTCGTGATGAATCAGGTGGGCAAAGGTGGCTTCATAACCAGAGTGGGGCAGGACCTGCGCCAGATCCTGATAAAATTCGGCCTGACGTTGTTGTCCATGAATTTCCAGTAATTGCTTTTGCAGTGGCAAGCCAATTTCAATCAGTGTATTGCTGCTGTCGCCCAGGGTATGAATCGCCTGGATGGCCGCAAATACGACCCCCGCGACCAGAAACAGGATGATAATGGCAAAAAACAGGACGCTTCGGGGAATCGAAATGGCGCCACGATGATCTTTAGCCGGGGAGTCCATGATCTTTTGTCCGGTGTTCTGTTCTTCCATAAAGTCCGCAGCCATCCACTCCTCCATGCCGGTTGCCCTGAACATGGGCAGCGCATTGCCGGAAACCAGTGTATGCGACTGAGGGCCAGCGGCCTAGTGTAGATTATCGGCTACAGCCCCCAAGCCCGCGCCGTTTTTTGGGTTATGCGTCCACATTGGCAAGAAGCGTCGCCGCCGCCTCGTATACGGCCGTGTTGAGATCAATGCCGCCAAGCATGCGGGCAATTTCCTGCTGACGTTGTGCCGCTTGCAGGGGGTTTATGGCGCTGAGGGTTTGACCATCCTGCACCTGTTTTTCAATGTGCAGGTGGTGGTGGCCCTGTGCCGCCACCTGGGCAAGATGGGTGACACAAAGCACCTGCTGCTGCGCGCCAAGGCGGCGGAGCAGGCGTCCTACGCGTTCGGCAACGGCTCCACCAATGCCCACATCCACTTCATCAAAAATCAGGGTGTCAATGCGCTCAGGTGCAGCCAGAATGACCTGCAAGGCCAGACTGATACGCGAGAGTTCTCCGCCGGAAGCTACCTTGGCCAGGGCCTGAGCCGGATGGCCGGGGTTGGCGGTAATCCAGATTTCTGTCTGATCCCAGCCGGAGTCACGCCAGAATTTTTCTTCTTCCGGGTGGCTGGATATACGTAATTCAACCTGAGCATGGGGCATGCCCAGCTGACGGATTTGTTCGGCAACAGCGTCAGCCAGAGCTTGCTGACGGGCTTGCCGGGCCGTCGTGAGAGCATGGCTGTGTTGAACATAGGTCGTTTTGGCTTTGAGTAAAGCCTGCTCAGCGGCGAGCAGTGTGCTTTCCAGATTTTCTGTTCCCTGCAGTTCCTGACGCAGGGTATCGCGTTTGGCGATTAAGCCCGGCAAGTCACAATGATATTTGCGTTGAAGATCCTGCAACTGTTGCAAGCGTCGGGCAATTTCTTCCAGACGTTCGGGGTCGGCTTCCAGATCGGCCAGATA